>JAGAJQ010000242.1 GCA_017828955.1 Oscillospiraceae bacterium | reverse complement strand
TCTTTTATTTTTTCAGATAAACAGACTTAAAATATATGCCGCGGCACAAGCCCCTAAAGCAACAGTCACCATCGACTGATTGAAGAACGCGAGAACAACCGCAACAACAAGCCCTAAAGATGCCGAAAAAATATCGCCCGTTGAATAGAATATAGCGGGGAATGTCATCGCACCGAGTACTGCATAAGGGGTATAATGAAGAATACTTTTTACAAACTTTGACTTTATCTTCTTCCTGAATAAAACCATAGGCATCATTCTGATGATATAGGTTACTCCTGCCATAACGATTATGTATAAGAATATATCTCTAAGCATCGTTTTCTTCCTCCTCTTCGTGTGGGAAAATAGCCGCCGCTAAAACAGATGTTATAACAGCGCATATGATTATAGAAAATCCACTTGATATTCCCGAAAAAAGAGGAACATAATAAAGAACGCAACTGAGTATTGCCGAGATGATTACAACAAAGGCGACGCTCTTTTCTTTTCTCGCAGGGGGAATTATTATCGCTATAAACATTCCGTATATAGCAATGCCTAAAGCCGCTTTTATTTTAAGAGGCAGAATTTCTCCCGCTGAGGCACCGAGAAGAGTACCTAAAGTCCACCCTAAAAACGGAAGCAGGATAAGACCATACATAAACCTTTTTCCGATTTCGCCTTTCTGAGAACAGGCAACTGCGAATATTTCATCTGTTATTCCGAAGGATGTTATAAAGCGGTGAGGTATTGTAAATGATTTGTCAAGCTTCTGCGAAACAGAAATCGACATAAGAAAATATCTTAAATTTATTACAAGTTGAGTGAGCGCCATTTCGCCTAAGGAACCGAGTGCCGCAATAATTCCGAGAGCCGCAACCTGACCCGCCGAGGTAAGATTTGTCATCGAAATTATTACCGATGATAAAACAGAAAGTCCGCCATTTACCGCTGATATTCCAAAACCGAATGAAACCGCAAGGTAACCGAGAGCAATAGGAATTCCGCATTTAAGACCATATAAAAACGACTTTGGATTCTCTTTCAGAGCAATTTTTTCTGACATTTTTTCATTACTTCCTCATAAAATGATTTTTTACCGACTGATTATACCACATTAACCGAAAAAATGCAAATTTCAATGATGTGGTATAATCATTTTACCGATTTCTTGATAAAACGCCTTTTTATAAAAATCCCTGAATTTCGAGGAAAACTTGGATTTTTTAAAAATTTACTGTCCATAAATATTCTCCGAACTGCCACTTTTTGACTATTTACATAAATATACATTTGTGTAACACTTTGACAGAGAAACTCGTGGAAAAAGATGATTTTCCAAAAATCCGACGAGGTGAAAAATAGAAAACGATCTTTCAATTTGAAAAATTGACACCGATAATTTTACATAAAATTCCAAAAACGCCTCAAAAACTCTGTTTCATAAAATTCACACCAAAATGTTTAAAACCCTTAAAATCGGAATATTTTCCGTTGACCGACAAAAATCGTGCCAGGGGATAAAAAAGAGTGCCCCCGAAACCGCCTCTTTTGGTTATCCTGACATAGTTTTTTTATTGCACACATTACTAAAATGTGGTATACTATTAAATGTATAACCAAAATCTGAAAATGGAGTAGATTATATTGATTACCGAAATAAACGGTCTTAAAATAAATTATGAAATGAAAGGCGAGGGCGAAACGGTTGTCCTTCTTCACGGCTGGGGTGCAAATATAACTCTTTTCGCCGACCTTATCTCTCTTGTCTCGCAGAAATACAGAGTAATAGCAGTTGATATGCCGGGCTTCGGGAAGAGTGAAGAACCCGATGATAGCTGGCAGGTAAGCGACTACTCACAGTTTGTCATTGATTTTCTTTCTTCACTTGATGTAAAGAAAGCAACCTTTTTAGGTCATTCATTCGGCGGAAGAGTTATAATAAAACTCGCTACCTGTTTTTCACTTCCCTTTGAAATCGACAAGATTATCCTTGTTGACAGCGCAGGGATTCTTCCTAAAAAAACACCAAAACAGTTAAGAAAACAAAAGCGTTATAAGTTTATGAAGAAAGTTCTTCTTTCGCCACCTATAAAAACACTTTTCCCGAATGCACTGAAAAAGCTTCAGGATAAATCAGGCTCAGCGGATTATAAGGCGGCGTCACCCGTTATGAGAAAAATTCTCGTTTCGGTTGTCAATGAAGACCTTGAACCGCTTCTTCCGAAGATAAAACAATCAACCCTTTTGATCTGGGGTGAGAACGATACAGCAACCCCTCTTTCAGACGGAAAGAGAATGGAAGAACTGATAAAGGATTCAGGACTTGTTACAATAAAGGGTGCGGGACATTATTCTTTCCTTGAGGGGAAATTCATCTTCAACAGAGTTATATGTTCATTCTTGAAAATAGGAGAGTAAATCTTTATTATGACCGACATAATTATATTTGCAGCTTATGCCTTTCTTGTAATCATCGCAAGATATATGGGTGGCTTTCGTGAACTTCATATGTTACAGCAGAATTCATATCAGTTTAAAAGCCATTTCAACAGAGCAATACAAAAAGGCTTTATAAGTTACATCCCTTATGTGATATTGCTTTTGTTTTTTTTGATTAATAATACCTTATTGTGTATTTCTTCTGATATACTTGGTGCCTTATTTCTCATAGTAGCACCTGTTATCGTGATTATTATAAACAGACCCAAGAAATTCAAAAAGCCTTTTGTCTATACAGCAAGAGTAAAGAGAATGATAGTAACATTCACAATCCTTACAATTATTCCGCTCGCAGTTGCGGTTATATCGTTTTTAAAGGGTAGATTCGGAACAGCTTTTATAACACTCACAGTTATCCTTTGCCTTACTCCGATAGCGGCACTTTTATCAAACCTTATAAATTACCCTATCGAAGAATATATCAGAAGATGGTATATAAACGACGCAAAGAAAATCCTTTCGGGAATGAAGTCGCTTGATATTGTCGGCATAACAGGAAGCTACGGCAAAACGAGTATGAAGTTTTACTTAGGCGAACTTTTGAATTCTCAGTATAACACCCTTATTACTCCCGAAAGCTATAACACCCCTATGGGCGTTGTAAAAACTATCCGTATGATGATGAAATCAACCCACGAAATCTTCGTCTGCGAAATGGGCGCCAGACACGTCGGCGATATAAAGGAACTCTGCGATATAGTAAATCCTCACGATGCCATAATAACATCAATAGGCCCTCAGCATCTCGAAACATTCGGAAAGATAGAGAATATTATCTCAACAAAATTCGAACTCGGCGACGCTGTAAACGGCAAGGGGAAAATCCTTGTGAACGGCGACGATGAAAATATCCGAAAGGGTATGGGTAAATACGAAAACGTAATCACTTATGGCTTTTCTGATAATAACGATTATAGAGCGAAAGACATTTCTGTTTCTTATAAGGGAACTAAATTCACAGTCGTTTCAAAGAGTGGAGAAGAATGTGAATACGAAACATCACTTCTCGGCGAACATAATGTTTTAAACCTTTTGGGTGCGATTTCTTATTGTAATGAAAAGGGAATTTCGCTTTCATCACTCATTATCCCTGTAAGAAGAATAAAATCCGTTAAACACAGACTCGAACTCATAGACGGCGGAGAGATATGCTATATCGATGACGCATACAATTCAAATCCTCAGGGAAGTAAAGCTGCGCTCAAGGTTTTATCTCTCTTTGATGACTATATGAAAATTCTCTGCACACCCGGTATGGTAGAACTCGGTGAAAAGCAGGATGAACTGAATTTTGAATTCGGAAAAGAAGCGGCATCGGCCTGTGATTATGTAGCACTTGTCGGCAAAAAACAGACAGAGCCTATCTTGAAAGGTCTTAAAGAAAACGGATTTTCGGAGGAGAAAATTTTTGTCGCCGAAACTTTATCAGAGGCGATTGAAAATATAAAGAGCATAACATCGGATAAAAAGAAGATGGTTCTTTTAGAGAACGATTTACCCGATAACTATTGATTATTTTATCAGAGGTGGAAAAAATGAAAATCAATCTTGCAGTAATTTTCGG
>JAGAJQ010000241.1 GCA_017828955.1 Oscillospiraceae bacterium | reverse complement strand
TTTTCCTCAATCTCTTCAGCCGATGCCTCAATGGGTTTTTTATTTATAAGTTTTCCCTGAGGCTTTTTGTTGCATACACATACGGGGAATTCGGGAGGGCAGGTGCAACCTGTGCAGAATGATGCGAAACGCTGTTACACAAGCCTGTCCTCTAATGAATGGAATGTTATAACACAAAGTCTTCCGCCTATTTCGAGAGCATCGAAAGCTTTATCAAGCCCTTCGGAAAGATGTGTAAGTTCTCCGTTTACTTCCATTCGTATTGCCTGGAATGTTTTTTTGCAGGGGTTTTTTTCTCTTCTGAATTTCTGAGGAACTGAGTTCCTTATTATTTCAGCAAGTTCAAGAGTTGTTTCTATTGTATATTTTTCTCTTGCCTTTACAATGTTGTTTGCAATGTTTCTTGCAAACTTTTCTTCGCCGTATTCAAATATTATTTTTGAAAGATCAGCATAAGAATATTCATTTACAACGTCTTTTGCGGATAATCCCGTTTTCGACATTCTCATATCGAGAGCCGCATCATAATGATAAGAAAATCCTCTTGCGGCATTATCAAGCTGATATGAAGAAACTCCTAAATCCATAAGAATTCCGTTTACTTTATCTATACCAAGATCAGAAAGAGCCATATCCATTTCAGAATAGTTGCAATTTACAACCGTTGCATTATAATCTTTAAGTCTTTCTGTGGCAACGGCTACGGCATCGGGGTCTCTGTCGAGAGAAATAAGTCTTCCCGTTGTAAGTCTTTTAGCAATTTCACTCGAATGTCCCGCACCGCCTGCGGTTCCGTCAAGATAAATTCCTTCGGGGTTTATGTTAAGTCCCTCAAGACATTCATAAAGCATCACGGGTTTATGTGAAAATTCCATTAAATATCAATTTCCTCCAATGCGGCAGCAAGTTCATCATCAGAATATTCTTCGTTGAACTTATCCCATCTTTCAGGGTTCCATATTTCAGCACGGTTTATATTACCTATTACAATAACATCGTGTCCGAGGCCTGCGTGTTCGCGAAGATTCTGTGAAAGAAGAATTCTTCCCTGACTGTCTGTTTCAGCGAAAACGGCGTTTGCAGCGTATTTTCTCTTCGCCGCCTTAGCAAGTGATCCGCCTAAGGATTTAAGCTTGTCCGTAAAGATTTCCCATTCTTCTTCGGAGTAAACATAAAGACAACCCTCAAGACCGATTGTTACTATGAACTGTGAGCCGAGCGCATCTCTGAGCTTATTCGGGAACGCCATTCTGCCCTTTGCATCGACTGTATGTTTATAAATGCCCATTAAAGCCTTTGTTGACACGCTTATCTCACCTCTCATTCCGATTGTTGAAAACTCTGTTGAAAGTGTTGAAAATCACCACTTGGTGACACTCATCACCACTTTCCACCACTTTTGCAACAATTTTATCATATATAAAATAAAAGCGCAATCGGAAAAATACCCTATTTTTTTCTGCCCGATTTTATCACGTTAAAATCAGAAACGGGATTTTTTAAACGTTTTTTCGCTTTTAAAAGTTGAAAAAATCCCGTAAAATAGCCTGCTCATCTTTTTGTACAAAAAATAGAATATACGTTCTGCAGAACGTATATTCTATTTTCAAAAAGGATTTTTCAAGCGCCAAACCACAATATGTTGTGGTCGGGTTAAAAACAGAACAATATATCTTGTTGATTAGTTATTTTGACCATAAACTTTTTAGACGTTTGTAAAAGTAAAAAACAAAATCTCTCTTTTGCACAAAATCAAAAGAGA
>JAGAJQ010000240.1 GCA_017828955.1 Oscillospiraceae bacterium | reverse complement strand
TGGAATTGCATATATCTTTTTAGGACTTTTAGCTGTAGCGCTTCTTATCGCTGTAATTCTTATCGGAGAATAAAAATGGGAAAGATTTATGACAGAAAAAACAAGGTCTTTTATGAAGATAAACAGTATGGCGGAAAGGCTTTGAAATTTCTTTACGGAAATGTTTTTGGAAGATTTATCCTTAAAACTTTTATAGCAGGAAAATGGTATTCACAGTTTAACGCAAAAAGAAATTCGACAAAGAAATCCGCTGAAAAAATCCCCTCTTTTGTTGAAGAATACGGCGTCGTTTTAAGCGATTTTGAGGAGAGAGAATTTTCTTCTTTTTCTGACTTTTTCGTGAGAAAACTAAAAGACGGAAAGAGAGATTATTCTTTAAGTAAGAATGATTTCATAGCCGTTGCGGACAGTAAAGTTCTTTGTTATGAAATAAAAGATGACGGAAAAATCCCGATAAAAAACAGCGTTTATACTGCGGGTGAAATTGTCGGAGAAGAACTGACAGAAGATTTTTACGGCGGATACTGCATTGTTTTAAGGCTTACTGTTGACGATTATCACAGATATTGTTTTTTCGATGACGGAAAAATTATCCGAAGAAAATACATAGACGGAAAACTTCACACTGTCAGTCCGATTTCGGCGAAAAGATACAAGGTTTTTTCGGAAAACTGCCGTGAGGTTTCTTATATCGAAACAGAGAATTTCGGGATTTGTTATCAGGTTGAAGTAGGTGCTTTACTCGTTGGAAAAATAGTAAATCACCCCGTTGAAAATTTTAAAAAAGGCGAAGAAAAAGGCTATTTTGAAATGGGCGGTTCAACCATTGTTTTAATGGTCAAAAAAGACGTTATAAAAATTGATGAGGATATACTCGAAAATTCAGAAAAAGGAATTGAAACAAAGGTTCTTATAGGAGAAAGGATAGGGGAAAGAAATGCTTAAAAGGCTTAACATTTACTTTAAGGAAATGTATCCGTTTTTTACAAGGCTTCTTCTGGGATTCATAGTTTTCGGTGAGATTTATTTTATTCTTTTACTTAACTATGGCATTACCGATTTTTCACTCGGTATTCAGGAAATTGTCGGCGGGATAACTGTTTTCGGATTTTTAATGTTTCTTCGTATTGCTGATGATTTCAAGGATTATGAATCGGACAAGAGGCTTTTTCCCGACAGAGCTTTTCCAAGTGGAAAGGTTTATAAAAAGGATCTCAACATTGTTGTTGCTATCGACCTTTCGGTTCTGACAATACTCAATGCCATATTTATGAATAACTTCTTATTCTATCTTTTTCTTATGGCTTATGGAATACTTATGTCGTTATGGTTTTTTCAAAAGCATAAGATAAGTAAAAGTCTTCCATTAGCACTCGTCACACACAACCCTGTTCAGATGGTTTTAAATCTTTATATAATTTCATTCTGTTGTATAAAATATGACCTTTATCCTTTTACACTCACATCATTCCTTGTTTTAATGACGCTCTATTTTCCTGCGCTTATATGGGAAATTGCAAGAAAGATAAGAGCACCTAAGGACGAAACGGAATACACCACTTATTCAAAACTTTTTGGACATAAAAAGTCAACAATATTTATTCTTATTCTTACGCTTGTTGACATTGTTACTAATCTTCTTCTTGTATATCGTCTCAATATGATAGGGTTTATTATACTCATAATCAATGTTGCGGTTATGACAATTGAATTTATTATGTTTATAAAAAATCCCGAAAGATTCAAGCTTGTTACAAGAGTTGAGATATATACATACATCACGGAAGCCACTATGCTTCTCATCATCCCTGCCTATATGATTTTCGGAAGGATATGAATGATATTATTACGATAGAAAATTTTAAAGAACACAAAATCGGCAAAAAAGCGGAACGTCTTTTTATAATGAAAGAAGAAGGGATAAATGTTCCTTCGCTTTTTTGCCTGAATGAAATACCCGATGAAGAAAAGCTCCTTTCTGTCCTCTCTGACGGCAAGGAGTTTTCGGTGCGTTCTTCTGCGTTTTGTGAGGACTCGGCTTCGCTTTCTTTTGCGGGGCAGTTTGACAGTTTTTTATTCGTTAAAAAAGAAGATGTATATAAAAAAATAAACGAGTGTTTCTTATCGACGAAAAAGGAAAATGTTATTTCTTATTGCAGAGAGAACAAAATAAATCCCGATGATATAAAGATGTCGGTTGTTATTCAAGAAATGATTGACGCAAAAAAAATCGGGCGTTATATTTTCTGCAAATCCTCAGGGGATTTTAAACGAAACCGTTATTGTTTTGGGGAATGGTACGGGCGATAATGTTGTTGAAGAAAAAGTCGATGTTACCACTTGCTACTTCAACAGAACGGACAAGAAATACTACACCGAAAAGACGGGGAAAAAACCTCCGGTTTTCACTGATGAACTGATAGAAGAACTTATATCTGTAACGGAAAAAATCGAGAAGATTTTTGGTAAGTTCTGCGACATTGAATTTGCTGTAAAAGATGATGAGATTTTCATTTTACAGTCAAGACCTATTACAACTCTTGGTAGCTCATCTCCGCTGATACTTGATAACAGTAACATTGTTGAAAGTTATCCGAATATTTCGCTTCCTCTGACGATTTCATTCGTAAAAGAAGCTTATAGCGGGGTTTTCAGAGGTCTCGCCGAAAGAGTGATTAAAGACAAAAAAATAACCGACAGATACAACGAAACCTATTATAATATGACGGGTTCTGCTAACGGAAGGGTTTATTATAAGCTTTCAAACTGGTATACTGTTTTATCTTTTTTACCCTTTCACAAAAAGATAATTCCCATATGGCAGGATATGATGGGAGTTACTTCTGCGCCTCGTGAGAGTGATTTTGTAAGGCTTAATCCTTTAAAGAGAATGGCTACTTGTTTTAACATAATCTGTGAAGCTTTTTCTGTAAGAAAAAATATGGATAAACTGAACTCTGATTTTTCAGAAACAGAAAAATATTTCAGAGAAAATTTCAGAAATAACATCGCTCTTGACGGGATAAAAAATCTTTACAATGAAGTTTCAAATAAAGTTTTGTCTGTCTGGGACGTAACGCTTTTAAACGACCTTTATGCCTTTATCTTTACGGGGCTTTTAAAGTTGGCGGTGAAGAAATCAGGTGTTTCTGACTATGAGAAAAAAGCAAACGATTTTATAAGCGGAATTTCAAACATAGAAAGTATGAAGCCGATAAGAGCGATGATAAAGCTCGCAGACTTCGACAGAGAAATGCTGGCGGATTTAAATGCTTCTGAAACGGCGGAAGAACTCTATGAGAAGCTTGAGAAATATCATTTGTTCAGAGAATTTTTCTTTGAATATATTTCGCTTTACGGTGATCGTTCACCCGAGGAACTGAAACTTGAAACTGTTACTTTCAGAGAAAATCCTTTGTTTCTTATAAAGAAAATATGCGAAATTTCTTCGGACGAAGAAATTTTTGAGAACACAAAAAAATCTCTTCTTTCTAATGAAGAAGAGATTAAGAAAGATATATTCGGCGGAATAAAAAAATGCAGAAAAAGAATAAAATTCTTCTCTGAAAAAGCCTCTGTAGGAATAATGAACAGAGAGGTTTCTCGTCTTAACAGAACGAGAATTTACGGAATGGTCCGTTCGATGTTTTTAAGAGCAGGAGAAATTTTCTATGAGGATAAAAAAATCACGGAAAAGCGGGATGTTTTTTATCTTACTAAAGAAGAAATTTTTAATGGAAATCCCGATGAATTCATAAATTTAATCGAAAAGCGAAAAGAGGATTATAAATCGTTTTATACTCTTCCCGCATTTTCAAGGCTGATTTTTGCAGATAAGGAATTTGACAAGAAAACAAAGTCTGTTGAGAGAATTTCAAAGGCAGTTTCGGACGAAAAAGTTTTTTTCGGAACGCCTTCATCGGCGGGAATTGTAAAAGGCGAAGCGGTTGTTGTTAAAGACGCCTGCAATCCGCCCGACACAAAGGGAAAAATAATCGTTGCTAAAATGACGGATCCCGGATGGGTATTTCTTCTCTCAAACTCAAAGGGAATAATCAGCGAAAAGGGCTCGCTTTTATCTCATACTGCGATTATTTCGAGAGAACTGAAAATCCCCGCGGTTGTGGGTGTTAAAGACGCTTTTGACCTTATAAAAGACGGCGACATAATAGAACTTGACGGAAATACGGGAACTATAAAAATCTGTGGAAAGGAGTGAGTTTAAAAGATGTTTCTTGTAAAAAAAGTTTCGGAAAATGAATATGATGATTTTTTGTCGCTTCCTAAAAAAATTCACAAGAAAAATGAACTTATGCAGAAATTTTCGGATGAAGAAATGCTTCTTAAGGGAACTCACACTTTAAGCAGATATTTTGAGATGACAGCATTTTTATGCTATGAAGACGGTAAGGCAGTAGGAAGATGTGCTGTTACGATATATCACGGAAAAGACGAGGGTTATATAGGATTTTTTGATGCTGAAAATAACATAGACGCCGTCAGAGAAATGTTTTCTTTCGCAGAAAATTTCGCAAGAGAAAAGGGTGTTAAAAAACTTACGGGGCCTGTCGACGCGAGTTTCTGGATAGGATATAGAATGAAGTCGGACAAATTCGACGAGGAAAGATTTTTCTCTGAGCCTTATGGGAAAGAATACTACCCTATGCTCTGGAAAGAATGTGGGTATGAAATCGCTGAAACCTATGTTTCAAACATCTATAAAAAGTTATCGAAAAAAGAAGATGATGACGAAAGATACATAAAAAGATACAACTATTTTGTGAAAAAGGGTTATAAAATAGTTGATGCTAAAAAAGAGGACTGGGATTCAGCTATCGGTGAGGTTTATTCGCTTCTGATACGTCTTTACAGTGACTTTCCTGTTTTTTCGCACATAACGGAAGAAGAGTTTAGGGAGATGTATAAATCTCTTAAAATGATACTTGATTTTTCGATGGTTAAACTAGGCTATAAGGACGGAAAGATGGTGGGATTTTTTATTGCTGTTCCCGATTACCGAAATAAGTTAAATGGGAAAATAGGTTTACCCGAACTTTTATTTCTTCTTAAAAACAGAAGAAAATGCGATAACTATATCTTACTTTACATAGGAGTTGACGAAAAGCATTTGGGGCTTGGGTCTGCGCTTTCGCAGTCGATGTTTGAGAGCCTTCGAAAAAGAGGGGCGTCGTCTATCGGTGCACTTATAAAAAAGGGCAAGGCATCGGAAAAATACATCGACAAGAAGATTTTATACCAAAGAGAATATCTTCTTTTTGAAAAAGACATGTAAATAAAAATCCCGTCAGGATAAACTGACGGGATTTTTTTAGTTATATAATCCACTTTTATCGGATATTTCTTTTAACCAGGGGAGTTCTTTTTTA
>JAGAJQ010000027.1 GCA_017828955.1 Oscillospiraceae bacterium | reverse complement strand
CGATGTCGGATGAAGATTTTGATTCAAAGATATCGCTTTATTTCAAGGAATATCTTGACGAAAGCATGGGCGGTGATTATGGTAAGGACGCGGGATTTATGCTTTCTGCCGATAATGTAAAAAGAACGATAAAAGAAATAGTTATGCATTTAAGGGAAGAATTCTCACAGTCGAAATTCTATCCGTTTGCTTATGAAGCATCAATTTCGGCAGGCGGAGAGGGATTTGCGCCGAGAGTAATAACCTCACAGAACGGGGTTGATGTATGCTTTATAGGTAATGTTGACAGAGCGGACGCTTTTGAGGGTGACGGAGAAAAATTCATCCGCGTTGTTGACTATAAAACGGGAGATAAGGCATTTTCTTTCAAAGATGTTTATTACGGAAAGAATATGCAGATGCTTATCTATCTTTACTCGATAGCGGAAAGCGTTGACAAGAGTATCCCTGCGGGAGTTTTGTATATGCCATCGCATACTGCAAAATCCGAGCTTGACAGAAACGCAACGAAAGAACAGACAAAGTCGCTTCTTGAAAAGAACTATAAGATGAGAGGCGTTGTTCTTGATAACGAAAATGTTGTTAAGGCGATGGAAGAAGATATAGGCGGAAAATACATTCCCGTAAATGTCAATAACGACGGGTCTTATTCGAAAGCGTCAAAACTTATGACGGCTGATGAATTTTCTGCTATGAAAAAATATATAGATAAAATTGTCGGCGAAATGGCGGATAATCTTACAAGCGGAAAGATAGAAGCTTCACCTTTATGCAACGGAAATTCATCGCCTTGCAATTACTGTGATTATTACAGTGTTTGTCTTAAATCAATGAAAACACCCGAGAGGGTATATGACAAAGACGCGGAAAACAAAATGAAAGAAATTCTTTCGAAAGGAGGGAAAGACTGATGGGCTTTACAGACGCACAGATAAATGCCATAAACGCAAGGGGACAGAGTATTCTTGTTTCGGCGGGTGCGGGAAGCGGTAAGACAAGCGTTTTGATAGAAAGACTTATAAAAATTCTTTCTGATGAAGGAAACAAAACTCCTGCTGAAAAGGTTATTGTTGTTACTTTTACAAAAGACGCTGCTTCGCAGATAAGGCAGAGGCTTTCTGCGGCACTTGAAAAAAAGCTTGCCGAAGAACCCGATAACCTCTGGCTTATGACTCAGCAGTCAAACCTTTGTTTTGCGAAAATTTCGACAATACATTCCTTCTGTTTTGATATGATAAGGGATAACGCTGAACTCGCGGGAGTTTTATCTGATTTCAGAGTTGCTGATGAAAACGAAGAAAAGATTATGATTTCAGCTGCTATAAAAACTGTTATCGGAAATATCTCGCTTCGTTCGCCTGATATGAAAAACGAACTCAGGGATTTTTTCTGCAACAAGAAGGATTATGAACTTTCTGAAGTTTTCGAAAAGTTCTATAACTATGCGGTTTCTATGCCTTTTTATGAGGATATCCTTTATGATATCTTAAAGGACTTTTCGGGAAGTACAGACGAAATAAAAAAAGAATATACAGGAATTCTTTCTGAACAGGTTGAGGAATTTTCTGAAACGGCACTTTTCTGCAAAGAACTCGCTGATAGCGTTTCTGCTGTTAAAGTTGCGAACATTTTTGAGGAAGAACACAACGCTTTCAAGAGAATAGCAAACGAAATAACAGACGAAAAAATTCCTTATGACGACAGGATAGCTATGTTCGGATCTGTTGAATTCAAAAGAATGGCGTCTTTTAAACCCGAAAACGAAATCGAAGAAACGGTTAAAAAACAGTATGGCGACCTGAGGGATAAATACAAGGGTAAATATAAGAAGTTATGTAACGAACATCTTTTCAGAAACAGCGACATAGAAGACGACAGGGAAATACATAAAAAAATACTTTCTTATCTCATAGAAGTTGTTAAAGAAATCGATAATGAAATCTATGCGATGAAGGAAGAAAAGAATGTCCTTACTTTCTCTGACGCGGAAAGGGTTTCTGTAAATCTTTTATGCAAAAAAGACGATAACGGAAATATCGTTAAAACAGAACTCGCCGGAAATCTTTCAAAGTATTACGGCGAAATAATGATTGACGAATATCAGGATTCTAACGCTATGCAGGATCTTATATTCAGAATGTTATCGAAGAATTCGGAAAATCTTTTTGCGGTAGGCGATATAAAGCAGTCTATTTATCGTTTCAGACAGTCGGATCCGACTATTTTTGCAAACGCTTTAAAATCTGCGGTTGAATATGATGATGCTGATGCGAAAGATTCTGCGGTTATAAGACTTAACGACAACTTCAGAAGTAGCGGAGATGTTGTTGGGTTTGTAAACTTTGTTTTCTCACTTATTATGAGTGAAAAAGTCGGCGAGATAGAATATTCTGATAATCAGTCGTTAGAGGCTTCGGCGGAATATCCCGAACTTGACAGGGCAACGGAAATCATCATAATAAACGAAGAGGATTCCGAAGAAGACGATAAGGAAGTTTCTTCTGAAGAAAATGATGACGAAGAAAATTCCGACGAAGAAAAGATTGATGTAAAAGAGGTTAAATCAGAAGCTTTGGCGGTTGCATCTAAAATAAAGGAAATGCTTTCGTCAGAAGAAGAAACGGTAAGGGTTGACAAGGATACTTTAAGAAGATGTCAGCCGAGAGATTTCTGTATACTTACAAGAACAAGAGGCGCAGGACTTATTTTTGCCGAAGAACTTGAAAAATACGGCATAAGGGTTGCGAATGAAGATGTTACAGGGTATCTTAAATCGGACGAAATGTCGGTTCTTATAAATCTTCTTAAAATAATCGATAATCCTTTGCTTGATATTCCTATGGCTTCGGTTATGATGTCGGCGATGTTTATGATTACTCACGATGAGATGGCGAAGATAAGGTTATGCAAGAAAAAAGCACCGCTTTACAGTGCGGTATGCGAGGCTGTTCTGAATGAAAACGAAGATTATTATCCTAAGTTGAAATCTTTTAAGGAAAGCCTTGAAAAACTCAGACTTTTAGCAGGTGGATACAGTCTTGAAAAACTGATAAGAACAATTTACGACAGCACGGATTATCTCACTGTTATGCAACTTTACGGTGACGGTGAGAGAAAGAAAGCAAATCTTCGTCTTATACTTGAATATGCAAAGGGCTATGAACAGAATTATAACGGCGGTCTTTCGGGATTTATAAGATACATAAACTCTGTTTTTGAAAACGGCGGTGATTTTAAAAAGGTTTCTATGTCTTCGGAAACGGATAATGTTGTAAGTATAAAAACAATACATAAATCAAAGGGACTTGAATATCCGTTTGTTTTCCTTTGCTCTGCTCTGACGGCTTTCAATAAAAAAGACCTTAAATCGCAGATACAGACTGACGGAAAGAACGGCATAGGGTTTAAAATCAGAAACCGCGATGAACTTAAATATTACGACAGCATATATCATTATGTTTATCAGAAAAGAAACGAATCTTATCTTGCGAGTGAAGAAATGCGACTTTTATATGTTGCGATGACAAGAGCAAAGGACAGACTTTTTATTACTTTCAAGAATGACAAGAAGTTCGTTTCGGCTCTTTCAAAGTCGACTGTTTCACTTAATACGAACGGCGGAATAAACAGTAGTCTTACCGCGAGGGCGGAATGTATGGCGGACTGGATCTTGCCTGTTCTTATGCTTCACCCTAACGGACAGATTTTAAGGGATTTATCAAGCGGGTTTATGTGTAAACAATTCGGCAATGCACCCGATGTTAAATTTACTGTATGGGAAGATGATGTTGTTTCTTCTGAAAAGAAGCAGAATGCAAAGCCCGATGATAAGAAACTTCTTGAACTTAAAAATGCGATAGAGTTTGAATATGATCTTTCGCTTTCTGAAACTGCGGCTAAGCTTACTGTTACGGAAATCGCCGCAGAAAGCAGAGAAATGACTCTTAAAAGACCGAAGTTCGTTACATCGGAAGGGAAACTTTCGGGCGCGGAAAAGGGTACGGCTACTCACCTTTTTATGCAGTACTGCGATATGAATCTTGCGGAAAAAGATGTTTCTTCTGAAAGAGACAGACTTTATGAAAACGGACTTTTAGGCAACAAGGAAAGCACCGCTATTGAAATTCCGCTTATAGAAAAATTCTTTGAGTCGGAACTTTATTCACGCATGAAGTCTGCGGAAAACTTAGAGAGAGAAAGAAAGTTTTTACTTCGTATCACTGACATTGATGTTCCCGATGAACTGAAAAATGTCTATAAAGATACCGACGGAATGATCCAGGGTGTTATTGACTGTCTTTTTGAAGAAGATGACGGAATTGTTGTTGTTGACTATAAAACCGACTCATCAAAAGATGAAGAAGCGTTAAGGGCAGAATATGCACCTCAGCTTATACTTTATAAAGCGGCTCTTGAAGCGGTTTATGGAAAAAAAGTAAAAGAGGCGGTTATATATTCTTTCAGACTCGGCAAGGAAGTAAGAATTTCTGCATAAATTTTCAAAAAGGTGTTGACAAACTCTACAAAGTTTGGTACAATGTTTTAGTATCCTTGCTCATACCAATGAGTATGGGCGAAATCCAGAAGGAGGTGTAACACAATGGCAAAAGTAACAGCTACTTACGAAACAATGCTCGTTTTCAACACAAAGCTTGGCGAAGACGGTGTTAAGGCACTCGTTGAAAAGTTCAAGTCTTTAATCGAAGCAAACGGAACAATCGATTCGATCGATGATTGGGGCAAGCGTAAGCTCGCTTATGCTATTGAGGACGAAACAGAGGGTTATTATGTTCTTTACACATTCACATGTAAGCCTGATTTCCCTGCTGAACTCGAAAGAATCGTTAAGATTACTGACGGAGTTCTTCGTTCACTCGTAATAGCAAAGTAAGCAGAAAGGGGTAATTATTATGTTAAATAAGGTAATAATCATGGGCAGGCTCACTGCTGACCCGGAACTC
Source organism: Oscillospiraceae bacterium (assembly GCA_017828955.1). Taxonomy (GTDB): domain Bacteria; phylum Bacillota; class Clostridia; order Oscillospirales; family Ruminococcaceae; genus RGIG4131. The sequence goes on along the minus strand of JAGAJQ010000027.1, from coordinate 453 downwards.
AGACAGACAGCGTCGAATACATCAACTTGTCGTTTCACAGTTGCCTGCGATAGAAATTTCGTGGGACAGGGACAGGAAAGACAGGCGGATTTTATTACTGTTGTCGCTTGGAGACAGACTGCTGAATTTGTCAGCAGATACTTCAAAAAGGCAGTATGATTGTTGTCGAAGGAAATCTGAGAACAGGTTCTTATACAGATAAGAAGTACCCCGATGTAAAGCACTACACAACGGAAGTTTATGCCGATCAGGTTTATTTTGGCGGTGACTCAAAGAAATCTGAAAGCACAGGTAATTATGCTGAAAACAGAAACTTCCAGGCACCCAAGCAGGAAGCACCCGTTCCGGTACCCGAAAGTTCAGAGGCTCTTACAATAGGAAACCTCGGTGAATTTGAGGAAATCATAGGAGACGGAAGCCTGCCGTTCTAACTTAAGAAATTCGATTAAATTT
>JAGAJQ010000239.1 GCA_017828955.1 Oscillospiraceae bacterium | reverse complement strand
CTGCTTCTTTGTCAAGCGATTTTGCAGGAGTTATGAGAGAATTTTCAAGCCGACTGTAATTGTTGAAAGTTTCCCAGTAAACCTCTTTCGACATTTTCTGGTCTATATATTCAAAATTCCCTAAAGAATGATAAAGAGCAATATTAAGTATGAACTGCACGATAATTACGATTGTTGTAACGATAAAAAATTTCGTTTTTAAAGATACTGCTTTTTTGCCCATAATAACCCTCCGTTCTTCAAAAAATATATACCTAATATTACTATATCACATAATTATCACAAAATCAACGATATTTTCAGTATTATTTTTCGCTTATAAATCTGTTTAAGAACAAAAATTCCTTGTTTTATCTAAAATTTTGTGATATAATTACTTTGTATATTTATATTTTGATAACAGGAGGGTTTTTGTTTTGAAATTTCTTCATATTTCAGACCTGCATATAGGAAGAACGATTTATGGTTACGATATGACCGAAGATCAGGAATTTATACTTTCAAAGATTATACATACCGCGACAGTCGAAAAAGTTGACGCTGTTTTTGTTGCGGGCGACGTTTATGATAAAAGCGTTCCGTCGTCGAACGCTGTTGAAGTTCTCGATAAATTTATTACCGACCTTTCAGAAAAAGGTATTTCCGTTTATATTATAAGCGGAAATCACGACGGCAAGGAACGTCTTTCTTTCGGAAGCCGTCTTATGAGTTCAAAGGGTGTAATGATTTACTCAAATTTCGATGGAACTCTCAGAAAATACACTTATAAAGACCTTTTCGGTGAAGTAAATATCTATATGCTTCCGTTTGTAAGACCCGAATATGTAAAGCCTTACTATCCCGATGATAAGATAGAAACCTATGATGATGCGGTAAGAACCATAATAAAACACGCAGATATCGACAGAAAAGAAAGAAATGTTCTTATTGCACATCAGTTTGTTACAAACAGCGGTGCAGAACCTGTAAGATGTGATTCCGAACAGATAAATGTCGGCGGAATTGATAATGTTGATGTTTCTGCTTTTGATTGTTTCGATTATGTCGCATTGGGACATATCCATTCAGCCCAGAGTATCGGCAGGGATACAGTAAGATACGCAGGCACGCCCCTCAAATATTCTCTCTCAGAAATTCAGCAGACAAAGTCTGTAACGGTTGTTTCTCTTGAAGGAAAGGGAAGTGTAAATGTCGATAAAATTCCTGTAACACCAAGAAGAGATATGAGAAAAATCAAGGGTAAACTCAAAGACCTTATGAAAACGACGATTTCTCTTGATGATGATGATTATATCTATGCTGTTTTAACAGATGAAGATGAAGTTTATGATGCAGTAGGAAAACTCCGTTCGATTTATCCTAATTTTATGCACATTGATTTTGAAAACAGCAGAACAGCCCACGAAGCAGAAATACATTCTGCCGAAAATATAGACGAAAAGTCTCCCGAGGAACTTTTCGCCGAGTTCTATGCATTACAGAATGGCGTTGAACTTTCAGAAGATAAAATGTCGGTTGTGAAAAAAGCGTTTGAGGAAGGAGCAAGAGATATTATATGAAACTTATAAAACTTACCCTCAGCGCATTCGGCCCCTATGCCGATAAAGCCGAAATCGACTTTGAAAAATTCGGTCAGAAAGGTCTCTTTCTCATAACAGGCGATACCGGTGCGGGAAAGACAACTATTTTCGACGGTATCTGTTATGCTCTTTTCGGAAAAGCAAGTGGCGACAACAGAACCTCTGATATGATACGAAGTGACTTCGCAAACGACAATACACCAACTTTTGTAGAACTTGTTTTCTCCAATAAAGACGAAGTGTATACAGTAAGAAGAAATCCTTCATATAAGAGAAAGAAAAAGAATTCCGAAGGCGAAACAACAGAAAACGCCAACGCAACTTTAGAAACAAAGAACTACACCTGCGCGGGCGAGAAGAATGTAAACGCTGAAATTGAAGCTATTTTAGGCGTTGACTATAAGCGTTTCAAGTATATCGGAATGCTCGCTCAGGGCGAATTCTTGAAACTTCTTCACGCAGACAGTAAGGAACGTTCGGAGATATTCAGAAAAGTTTTTGACACAACATATTTCCAGTCTTTCCAGAATGTTTTGAAATCAAGAACAGCCGAAATTTCGTATGCGCTCGAAAAGAATACAGACGCGGTAAAACAGTATTGCGAAGGTATAACTCCTGAAAGTGAAGAAAGCGAACTCGCAAAACTTGTCGCCGAAAAGGATATCAATAAGATAACCGAACTCGTTGCAGCACTTTCAGACCTCAACGAAAAGGATACAACTATCCGCGATGAGAAAAAAGCACTCTTTGATGCAAAGCGTGAAGAGATGCAGAAAATCCATACAGAATATTCAACCGCAGAAGAAACAAACAAGCTTTTTGATGAATATGAAAACCTTCGCTTCAAACTCGCCGAACTCGGCGATAAGAAAGACGATATGACAAAAATGTCTGAAAAGGTTTTAAGGGCTGAAAAAGCAATAAAGAATGTTCTTCCCAAAGAAAAGGCTTTGATGAGAGAAAAACAGCTTTTCGATGAAGCTGTATCCTCACTTTCAGAACTCGAAATCGCGTCTAAAGATGCTGTTCCGAGACTTGAAGAACTCGAAAAGGAACTTATTCGTTGTCAGGAAGAAATTCCTCAGAGAAACGCAAAACTCAGCCGAATTGAACAGATTAAAAGACATCTTCCCAGATATGAAAATCTTATACTTTTAGGCGGTCAGATAGAAAAACTCAAAGCACAAGATAGCATTTTTGAAGCTGCCGAAACTGCCGCAAGGGAAGCAGGAGAGTCTGCTAAAACAGAGCTTGTGGAATGTGAAAAAGAACTCGCAGAAGTTTCTGACGCAGAAGTTCGTTTCATATCATCTGAAACAAAAATCCAGAAGCTTCAGACACGTTATGAAAAAGTTGAAAATATGGCGTCTCTTACAAAGGATATGCTTTCTTATAACAATGAACTCAAAATGCTTCGAAAGAGCTATTATACCGTTGAAAAGAACTACAACAACGCTCTCGATGCTTATACAAAAGCTGAGTTTGCATTCTTCCGTTCACAAGCGGGTATAATGGCTTCGGAACTTCAGGATGACAAGCCTTGTCCGGTATGTGGATCCTATCATCACCCCAACCCCGCTAAAATGGAAGAGGGTGCTGTAAGCGATGAAAAACTCGCAGAACTCCGCGAAGAAAGAGACAGACTTTTCAAACGACTTCAGAGTGCTGCAAATTCAGCAAACGAAAAGAGTGCCGCTTTCGAACAGACAGCGCAACATCTCAAAGCCGAAACAGATAAATTCTTCCCAGGAATAGAGATAACTGTTGATAACCTTCCCGAACTTATTCTTACCGAACAGAAAAAGCTTGAAGACGAAGCGAGGGAACTTGAAAACGAACATAAGCTCATTGAAGAAGCAAAGGCTAAAAAGGCTGAGCTTACCGCAAAAATCGACGACCTCAGACAGAAAGCTGCAGAATCGGAAAAGACTCTCGCCGAAAAGGTAAAAGAACGTTCCGAAACTCTCAGCGCTGTTAAAGAAAGAACAGCCTCACATGAAAATGTTCTTTCTTTCCTTGATTATCCCACAAAGGAAGAAGCTCTCGAAAATATAGCGGTTCTCGAATCAGAACTCGAAACAATGGAATCTGCCCTTAAAGACGCAGAAACCGCTTATAACGAATGCAAGATCCTTGTTGAAAACAATAGTGCTGTTCTTAAAGAAGCGGAAGAAAGAAAATCATCAGCCGAAGAAAGTTATAACAACGCATTCGGCGAGTATAAGAATGCAATTTCAGAAAACGGATTTTCTTCTGAAGATGATTATAAGTCAGCTCTTATCGAAGAAAACGTTCTCGCTTCTATGAAGAAAGAACTTTCTGCATATAACGATGAAGTTACTGCTCAGAAAGCAAGATATGAACAGATTTTCGAACAGACAGAAGGCAAGGAAAGAGTTGATGTTTCTGAACTCAAAGAGAAGAATGACGCTCTTTCAAAAGAAACAGAAGCTATCGAAAATGAATATATCAGAGTTGCTTCAAGACTTGAAGGAAACCTCAAAACTCTTGAATTCATCAAGGAAAAATATGTTCAGAGAAACAAACTCGAAAAGGAATATTCTCTTGTATGCGACATTTCAAAAACCGCAAACGGAGAGCTTGCAGGAAAGCAGAAGATTACTTTCGAACAATATGTTCAGAGAACATACTTCCGCAGAATTCTCGATAAGGCAAACGAGCGTCTTCTTAAGATGAGCGAAAACAGATATCTTCTTGTTCAGCAGGATGAAGTCGACAATCTTCGCAGACAGACAGGCCTTGAAATTGATGTTTACGATAACTTCAGCGGAAAGCCGAGAACTGTAAAATCCCTTTCGGGCGGTGAAGGTTTCAAGGCTTCACTCGCACTCGCACTTGGCCTTTCAGATGTAATCCAAAGCAATAGCGGAGGAATTCATATTGAGTCGATGTTCATAGATGAAGGCTTCGGCGGACTTGACGCTAACTCACTCGAACAGGCGATAGGCGTTCTTAATAGTCTTACTCAGGGTGACAGACTCATAGGTATCATTTCTCACGTTCCCGATCTTAAAGAGAGAATTGATAAGAAGATCTATGTAAAGAAAACACTGACATCGAGCGAAATAATCTGCACACAGTAACAAAAAATAAACCCACTAAGTTTAAAACTTAGTGGGTTATTTGTTTTTAAAAAAGACCGCCTTGCCGTTGATGTGAAGCATAAAACCCGCACTCAGCAGGTGGGTTATGCCCCTGATGTTTCGCGCTCCCTTCGTCCGCAAAAGCGGGAGGTCTGCAATCCACATCGGGAGGACAAGTCCCTTTAATTATGTGTTGGATTATAAAAATCACACCTGACGCACAAGGCAGAATATCTTTCCTTGATGATAGTATATATCAAACGGAACAAAAAATCAATAGCAATTTTTAGAAATCATCTTCGTCTTCGGGTTCGTCAAACATAACCTCGATTCTTTCAAGAAAGATTTCAGCGATCTTTTCGAATTCATCATCGTCCTCGATAGAAACCATCATTTCTTCGTCATCGACAAATTCTGATTTGAGTATAGTGAGTTCGCCATTATCACTGAGCAAATCTTCAGCGTTGGGATAATAGGGAGTGAGTGCGTAGTATCTTTCACCTTCGTATTCCATAGCGTCTAAAAGTTCAAATGTCTGTTCTTCGCCGTTTTCGTCAACAAGCGTATATAAGTCGGGAGTAAAACTGATTTCTTCTTCGTTAAACATATCTGTTCTCCTTTTATACATATTATAATAAAATATGGGCGAGAAAAAACTCACCCAACATAAAATATTATACCATTATCAGAAAAGATAGTCAATAGTCAAAATCTACAAATAATATAACTAAAAGTTATCAACAATTTTTTAAAAAAACTGTTGACATTAACCAAAAGGGGTGGTATATTATAAACATAGAGAAGACCACAAGAGGTCAGGCTCTGAGATAGTAACGATCCATATCATAAGGTTGCGGTCAGGTTTACAAAGTCGGTTGCGACAGTTTATCATTCGTAAACGGGGTGTGGGTGTCAGCTTACAATTATTATCGGAAAGGCAGGCGTGTCCGTTGGATAAAATTTCAGAGATAAGCTCAGAGCAGAATCTTTTCGTAGACTCGCTTGTGGCCGTGTTGTAAACTGTCCGTTGCTTTGGCGGAGTTGAAATGGCGAGATAGCCGCTCCGGAATTACGATGTTTTATCGGTAAGGATAAGTTTTAGACAAAAAGGCGTGTCGTAATCCGAAAGTCGGGGGTTTTGTTCCTGGGCAATAGGGATTATGGGTCTTTATCGGTGCAGTGTCAACAGCTGCGCACGGTATAAACCAGAACTTAAACCGTGAGGTTTTGATATATTATCGGCTGCAAAAAAAATAACTTTCAGGAAAGGTGAGTCCTATGCACCATTAAGTAACTACATCTTTTATAAAGAAGGTATGCTTATGATTTTAAGGACATTTGACAGAAAAATTTAGATAGATTGGAGTGAGACCACCCGAAAGTTTTGCGAAACGATGAAAGTCGTTCACTTCTTCAAATTTTAAACGGAGGGAGTTGGCATATATGGTAATTATTGTGCCCGCTTTTCACGATTTGAACATTTAAATTTGATTATAAGGGGTGAGTCCGACAGGTTACTCATTTTAGCGGATGGATTTTCCGCATAGGTTAAATCTTTAGTAAAGAGTTGATTATCATGCCAAAGGTAAATAAAAAAATCTGAATAGATAGGAGTGAGTCCCTTGGCATAGTCGGTAGTGCGACGAAAAACTTTAAATAAATGAATTTAAGGGAGCGGCAATAGTCGCTCCCTTTGCAATTTCTTTTATTTTTCGAGTGTAAGTGAATAAACCCTTCCGTTGTCTTCTTCAGACGGCTTTTTATTTTCTCCGACAGTGTAAATCGAAGAAAGAACAACCTTTGTGACCTCTCCTGAAACGCCTTCGTATTCAGCAGTGAATTCAGCGGTTTTTCCCGGCTCAATT
>JAGAJQ010000238.1 GCA_017828955.1 Oscillospiraceae bacterium | reverse complement strand
TTCTTCTGTTTCTGTAACTATCTCTTTAGCAAAATCAACAGAAGGTCTTAAAGTTACAGCTTTCATATAGTCGGGAAAGGTAAACTGACTTACATATTCCGGTTCAACAAAATCTTCCAGTTGCTCATCGGTAAACGTATTTTCTGTAGTAACCGCAGTTTCCGGAACAGTTGTTGTAACCTCAGTTCCTTCCATTACAGCTGATAACGGTACCGTATTTTGCGTAAAAAACGCCATAAACACAACAAGCATAGCGAACATTTTCGAAACAATACGTTTTCTCATACCTTTCCCTCCTTTCCCGTTACTTTAATTGTGATTTAATTGCTTCTAATTCAGATTTGATTTTTTCTTTTTGAGACGATGACGGTTTAAAAAGATTTTCGTATCTGAAGAAAGCTACGCCTCCATAATGCGAAGGATATTGGTTTTTAAAATAAGAAATCTGTTTTGAAAGAACTTGTGGTTCATTTTCCATTTCTCCATCAGCAGCTCTGTAAGCTGCAAGTCCTACAACAAGTTTGACATTCTTATTTGTATGTATAGAACACCACTGACCAAGCATTTTATCATAGGCAGCAGATTTATGAGTAAATCCCCAGTATATCTGTGGAATTATATAATCGCAATATCCGTTTTTTGAACACCACGTTTTTACATCTGCGCAATGATAAGCATAAAGATTATCAATATTTCCCGCAGGGCTTATGCCAAATAAAATTGATGGATTTATATTTTTTACTCCACTGTAAAGTTCCCTAACCATAAGATTTATATTATTTATTCTGAAACTTTTCAAATCGGAATAACCACTTGAAGAAAACGCAGATTTATCAAAGGAATTCGTAAATGATGATTGATAGAAATAATCATCTATATGAACTCCGTCAACATTGTATTTCGAAACAATTTCCTGTGCTCCGCTTACTATAAGCTGTCTAACCTCTTTATAAGCAGGATTAAGCCAATAAGTTCCGTTTACATTGACGATATATGTACCATTTTTATTTTTCGCCCACTTTTTTATCTGATAAGAATCTGATATTTTTTTCATATCATCTTCCGTTAAAGTACGCATAGGATTTATCCAGGCGTGAAACGAAAGTCCTCTTTTATGTGCTTCTTCTACAAGTATTTCATAAGGATCAAAAGAAGGTTTTGCTCCAATTTCCCCTGTTATATTTTTAGACCAGGGATATAAATCAGAGATATAGAACGAATCCCCGTGTGAACGAGCGTGTACATATACTGTATTAACCCCCATAGAAACGCAGTTGTCATACATCTCGCATACAGATTTTCTGAATTGAGATTCTGATTTACCCTTAAGTATGTTCTGAAATTCAAGGAAAGAAATCCACATTCCTATCTGATTATTATAGTTTATAGGTGTATAATTCGACGGATTATATGTAGCTTCGGGTATCGTTGTTGTTGCCACTGTTGTAGTCGTCAAAATAGTAGTCGTAGTTGCAACAGTCGTGGTTGTTGTTTGTTCCGTCGTTGTAATCGTAGTAGTTTCCTGAGTTACTGGTTTTGTTGTAGTTTCTATCTTTTGGGTTTCGGCAGTAGTTATAACGTCTGAAAGCCCCTCTGTTTCTTTAGGCAATTCAAGTTCAGAAATCAAAGTTGTATCCGAATAAAGTGTTCCGTCAAGGTTTGAAAAATCAATGATTATTTCTGATGAAATTGTTGATTCTTCTTCATAAGGAATGCTTTCTATTTCCTTACTACAAGCTGTCAAAAAACTAATCGCAAGAAAAAATGTCAGAACTAAAGATATTTTCTTTTTCATATGACAACCTCATTGAAAATAATACAATATGTATATTTATTATACAACTTTACAAAATAATAGTCAATATAAAAGGCGAAATAAATAGTCTGCCAAATAAAAGAAATCCGAAGAAAAAGAGAATTTTTTCAGATTTCACAAAAAATCAATTACAAAAACAAACGGTTTCTGATAGTTTCAGAAACCGTTTTAATTATTATTTATAACGCAGCTTTAAGTTCATCGATTTTATCCGTCTTTTCCCAAGCTACATCAAGTTCTTCTCTTCCCATATGACCATAAGCAGCGAGATTTTTATACTGAGGCTTCCTGAGGTCAAGAGTTTTAATAATTGACGCAGGTCTTAAATCAAATACCTTGTCAACAGCATTTGCGAGATGTTCTGATGAATAAGAACTTGTACCATAAGTCTGAATAAGAACCGATACAGGTTTTGCAACGCCAATTGCATAAGCAAGTTCAACTTCGCATTTTTCAGCAAGACCTGCTGCTACGATATTTTTAGCAATGTATCTTGCCATATAAGCGCCCGAACGGTCAACTTTTGTAGGGTCTTTTCCTGAAAATGCTCCACCGCCGTGACAAGCATATCCACCATAAGTATCAACTATAATCTTTCTTCCTGTAAGACCGCTGTCTCCGTGAGGTCCTCCGATTACAAATCTTCCTGTAGGATTTACATAGTAAACCGTGTTTTCGTCCATAAGTTCCGCAGGAATAGTTGTTTTAATTACCTTTTCTATGATGTCTTTTCTTATCTGTTCGAGAGTAACATCATCACTATGCTGAGAAGAAACAACCACTGTATCTACTCTGACAGGCTTTCCGTCTTCGTATTCAACAGTTACCTGTGATTTTCCGTCGGGACGAAGATATGGTAAAGTTCCGTTTTTTCTTACTTCTGAAAGTTTTTGGGAAAGCTTATGTGCGAGTGAAATAGGCATAGGCATAAGTTCTTCTGTTTCATTACAAGCGTAACCAAACATCATACCCTGATCCCCTGCACCTGTAACATCGCTATCAGCAGAAGAACCCTTCTTAGCTTCGTCTGCTTTATCAACACCCATCGCAATATCAGCAGACTGTTCATCAATACTTGTAAGAACAGCGCAAGTATTTCCGTCAAATCCACATTCAGCGTTATCATAGCCGATGTCAAGAACTGTTTTTCTTACTATTTTAGGAATATCAACGCTTGCTGTTGTTGTAATTTCACCCATACAAAGCACCATGCCTGTTGTACAAGCAGTTTCACAAGCGACACGCGCCATAGGATCCTGCTCAAGAATGGCATCAAGAACTGCATCTGAAATTTGGTCACAAACTTTGTCGGGATGTCCTTCTGTAACTGATTCTGAAGTAAAGAATGTTTTCATTTATAATTCCTCCGTATTGATTTATTTGAAAACCAATAGCCGAATAAAAAACGCTTCCGAAACATCGAAAGCGTCTGATTTCTAAAAATCCTCATCTTTCGGATTGCTCCGCAGGAATTAGCACCTTATTTTAAATAGGTTGCCGGGCTTCATAGGACCTGTTTCCTCCGCCACTCTCGATAAGGCTATTCAATTTTCAAGATTATTATACTATATAGGTCGAAGTATGTCAATAGAATTATTTTAGAAATTTAATAACAATAATAATTCCAACAAGCAAAACAAGAATCAGAAGTGCTATTATGTTAAAAAGTAATGCTGATTTCTTTTCAGAGTTTTCTGTTTCTTCCTGTTTAGGCATAAGTTTTGCTTTTCTAAGTATTTTAACCAGCGGTTTATAGAGAATAAAGGTAATAACTGCATTAATAAGTGCTTTTATAAGATTAAATGGTAAAAATCCGGGCAACATCAAACCAACAACTACTTCTGTAGGTACTTTAAGATATAATGGTGTGATAAAATAATTCCACATAAGCATAGCGATCGTCATCATAACTACGCCTGCGCAAAGTCCTATAACTGCAGAATTTATAGTTTTTTTACGTTTATAGATTATTGATGCAGGAAGCACAAACGAAAGTGTCGAAAAAATATTCATAATAAGTCCATAAGGTCCTGTACCGCTTATTGTAAGCATTTCTATAAGAGAAACAACAACAGATACCAAAGATGCGGATAAAGGACCATATAAAAATCCGGATATTGCAATAATAACATCTTTAGCCTCGTATTTAAGAAATTCAACCGAAGGAATGAATGGTATTCTTATCAGAAATACAGTAAGATAAGAAATTGCCGCCAACATCGAGAGAACTATCATTTTTTTGAGTTTTTCATTTTTCATACACTCTATCACCTCTAAAAAT
>JAGAJQ010000237.1 GCA_017828955.1 Oscillospiraceae bacterium | reverse complement strand
TGTTCTCAATATACGGGATAACCGCGTCATACTGCTTTGCGATAGCTGTCGCGAAATACCACGCAACCACCATATGAACATAATATTCATCTGTTTTAAGAGAAGAAATCATTTCTGTGTGTTCGATAGAAAAATTATCCTTTAAAAAAACTTTGTCCATTAAAAGAACAACAGCAAAACGGACAGAATATGTTTCTTCTGAAACTATCCACTCTTTTATCTTCGGATAAATTTTTTCGGGGTTCTTTAAAAAAACTCTCGGTTTAGCACCGTCACAGGTTGCCCAGTTATCTATAAACGGAAGAAACTTTTCGAATTCAAAAAGACACTCATCATAATCCTTTATCATAGAAATAATAAACGAATGAAGATTATTTTCCTCATAATATTTGTGCGGTAAATCAGAGAGGAATTCATTTATTTCGGGGTGAGAAAAATATTCCTTCGCAAGTTTTTTTACAACGGGCGATCTTACGCCGATAACTTTTTCTTTTTCGGTTTCGGGCATCAAAGCAGAATGAAAATCGCGGTATTTTTCATCAGAAAGCGAAAAAAGTTTCTCTCTTATTTCTTCTGTGATTTTACTCATTTTCCGCGTTCTCCTTTTTCTTTCTGAAAACAAGGAGTTTGCTGAAAACATAATTGAGGATAAGGATCATAATCTGAACGCCGAGCTTTATAGCCATTTCGTTAAAGAGAAGAAGTTCGACAAAAATGAACATCGAAAGAAGCTCAACGCCGAATGTAAAAATTCTTGCGGCATAGAAAGAAATGAATTCTCTTAAAAAGCCCTTGCCTTTTTCCTTACTTTCAAAAACAAGGATTTTATTTGCAAAGAACGCGAATGTGACCGAGCATATCCAGGATATGACTGTCGCGAGCATTGTCGAGCCTTCGTTCATAAGTGCCTGAATCGAGGCGAGAGTTATGCCATCGGCAAAAATGGCTTTTGTGTCAGCACCTATAAGATGTGCAAAAAACTGTGTTGCGAAAGAAACAACAGTTGTAAGCCCGCCGACGATGATATACATAATCGGTTCTCTGTATTTTTTTAAAAGTTCGAATATTTTTTTCATTTTATAAACTTCCTTCAAAAGTAATGTAAACAGTATAACATAAATATAACTATTTTTCAATATACTTGATTTTTTTACTGCGATATGCTACAATCTTTGCATAAAGACAATATTATTTTAAATAGGAGAGAATATTCAATGCCCACCGACATATTACCCAGTATAATCATAATCGCTGTTCTTCTTGTATTTTCAGCATTCTTTTCAGCTTCTGAAACAGCCTTTTCAACCTGCAACAGAATAAAACTCAAAACACTTGCGGAAAAGGGTCATAAGGGTGCTAAAAGAGCGCTTAAAATAGCAGACGCTTTCGATAAAACACTCACAACAATCCTTATAGGAAACAATATAGTAAATATAGCTTCAACATCTATAACAACAACACTTTTCGTCATGCTTTTCGGTGATGCGGGTGCGGGAATAGCAACTGCCGTTATGACAGTTCTTGTTCTTATCTTCGGTGAAATCATCCCTAAATCACTTGCTAAGGAAACCGCTGACGACGGCGTTGTATGGATGTCAGTTCCGCTTAAATTCATAATGTTTATCTTAACTCCGTTTTCAGCACTCTTCACACTTCTCAAAAACGGAATTATAAAGCTTTTCAATGTCCGTTCAAGCAACACAGGCGTTACTGCCGATGAACTTCTTTATATTGTAAACGAGGGCGAAGAACAGGGATCTCTCGATGAAGACGAAAGTGACCTTGTTCGTTCTGCTATTCTTTTCGACGGAAAGAATGCCGAGGATATTCTTGTTCCCAGAGTATCGCTTGTTGCCGTTGAGATAAATCAGTCGGTTGAAGAGATAAAGAAAGTCTTTGTCGAAGAAATGTATTCAAGACTTCCCGTTTATGAAAAAACAATCGACAGCATTGTCGGAATAATTACTTTCAAGAGCTTTATGCGACTTATGGAACAGGGCGGAACATCTATCCAGTCCATAATCCAGAAACCGCTTTATGTTTCAACTTTAAAACCCATAAATGATATAATGCAGGAAATGCAGAAATCAAAACAGCATATCGCCGTTGTTGTTGACCAGTTCGGTGGAACTGAGGGTATCGTTACAATGGAAGACATCATAGAAGAGCTTGTCGGCGAGATTTATGATGAAAGCGATGAGGTTTTACAGCCTGTAATTCCTCTCGGCGATGATGCATATCTCATTTCGGGTGAACTTTCAGTAAACGATATGCTTGAAAAGTTAGGTCTTCCCGAAAACACAATTAAATCGGAATACACAACCGTTGCAGGATGGGCACTTGAACTTTTCGAAGGAATACCCGAGGAAAATCAGACCATAGACATCGAAAAGTTTACTGTTACAGCCGTAAAACTCGATGAACAGCGTGTCGAAAAGGTAAGGGTTGTTGTTAAAAATTAAATTAAAAAGGGGAAAGAAAAGATGAAAAAAGCGCTTACACTTGTCCTCGCACTTGCAATCACATTAGGGGTAACGGGTTGCACAAAGAAAACAGGAAATCCCACAGAAGAAACCTCACAGACAACTGTTTCGGAAGAAAAGATTGAATTCGATGTAAAGGCTGCTTATGAAGCCAATAAGATTTCAAACCTTTTAAAAACAACAGAATCTGTAAAGGAAATCTATGAGTATGACGATGAAATTTCCTATACAGAATATTTCCTTGATAACGAGGGAAATATCGGTTTTTTGAGTTATATGGACGACCATAATGTAACAACAGGAAACTATAAAGGCGTAGTTTTTGATTACAGTCCTGATGAAAATTTCCTGCATCTTTCATCTTATATCATCGATAAGGAAGAAAACGGATTCGGAGATTTCAGTATCGCTTATTTCCTCGATGAATATAAGGTAACAAATGTTACCGCCGATGAAGATTCAATAAATGTTGAAATGAAAATTTCAGAAATCTTTGAATGTGAACCTATATTCGTTGAATTTGAAAAGGATACTTTAAGACTTCTTTCTTTCGACGACGGTGTTGTTTCAAAATATGAATACGGTGATTTCGGCAATAAGGATCTTATCCAAAATGTTCTCGAAGGCGAAAAGATAACAGTTAATTTCAATGTAGAAACCTATGCCACAGACGGAAGCGTAAGCACTTCGGTATACATGATTGACATCCCAAAAGGAAGTGTCTTCTGTCCTTATGAAACTTATGAAGGATATTTTGCTTACTATGACGCTGAATATACAAAGTCAGCAGCACTCGATTATTATGCACCCCCTTTCACAGACGGAATGACAATCTATCTCACAAACGCAGCAGGCTAAGCACGGAGCCCGTGCAGGCATATCGTTACGAACTTTGTTATGAAAGTTAAAAAACAGGCTCGGTAACGACAGAAATTATTTTAATGGGGGGAACTTTGTTATGGAAAATGAAATCTTGGTAAAAGTCTGTTCTAAGTGTGGAATTTTCAATAGTGAAAGAGCAGAAAAATGCGAATCCTGCGGAACAAAACTCGATGAGGCGATAGGTCAGAAAGAAGCCGACGAGTTAAGCAGAGAAATCGAAAAGAGAAACAAAAAAATCAGTGAAGATATTGCAGAAGCGAAATCAAGCGGACCTGCAGAAAAGAAAATAGACCTTCCCGTTTCGCCTTTCAGAAAAGTTCTCGGAATAATTATGGCTGTCGTAACAGTTGTTATGACATTAGGAACAATTATACTGATATTCTGTCCCAATCCTTTCGAGGGAACGAATATGGCTTACGGAGAGCTTATTATCGGAGGATTTCTTCTTTCTTTCCTTATGGCGTATCTTACTGTGTTCTGTCTTTTCCCCGGAAAAGTATGGTCTGCTGAACTTTATTTTTCAAGTTATCTTTACAGTCAGAATCCTATTCCTTCCGATCTCGCTCTCAATATGCAGTGCGTTGCATTTATATTCTTTACTCTTATGGCGATAGGATTTGTCGTCCTTGAAGTCTGGATAATCTTTAAAGCCTTTACGGGAGTATAAATTTAAAAGTTCAATAAAAAAAGACAGCAGGAAAAGGGAGCCCTTTTTGGCAATCCGTAATAAAAAATCAAGGGTATCGAGTTTGTGGCTCGGTACCCTTAATTATTTCTATACGGTCATTTTCTTAATACCTGCT
>JAGAJQ010000236.1 GCA_017828955.1 Oscillospiraceae bacterium | reverse complement strand
TTGCGATAGGAAATTCAAAGGTTATAAGACATATAACAACAGAAAAGCCTTATGTCTTGAAAGGCCCCGAATTTATCACTCCTGTCGGCATAGGAGTTACTGCTACTATGTCGGGCGGATATGATTTCTCGACTATTATTCTTAACGGAAAGAAAATCAGAGCATTTAATAAAAACGGAATGTCTATGCTTGATATTCTTTCGATGGCGGGATATCGTTCAACAAGTTTACTCGGAAGATCGGGCAGAAATCTCACGTATACAATAGACGGAAATCAGAAACTCGTTAAGGGTGGAATGTCTGACCCTGCCGTTATAACAGTTAACGGACTTCCTGCTAATATCAATACACTTGTTGACAAGGGCGACAAGGTTGATATTGTTCCCGCTAAAAACGGCGAGGACGCTGCTATTCTCCTTTCAGAAGCTGTTGAAGGATTTAATCCCTTATCTGTTAAACTTTCGGGAATGGATTATAAAGCAGGCGTGTTCGCGGTTGTAAACGAAAAGGAAATCTATGACGGAAATTACCGCGTTGAAAACTTCGATAACATAAGAACAGTAAAAATTCTTACAATAGGCGAACTTCTGACAAGGCTTGACGCGGATCCTGAGAATTTTGTTGTTTTCAAGGGAAAGAGAATTCTTCCTGTGGAGTATCTTATTGCTGACGGCGAAGAATACACAATAGAAGAAAGAGATACTCTTCCTACAGATATTGTTTCGGAAGAAGATATCCCTGAAACTGTTGTCGAAGCAGAAACACCGAAGGTTGAAGAGGTAATCCCCGAACCCACTCCCATTGTTGAAGAGGTTTACGAGGAAGATTTCACAGAAGATGAAATAGATAAAATTCTTTCTGAAGTCAAGGAAGAAACGAAGGCGGAAGCACCCGTTAAACCCGTTCAGAACGAAGAAGAGCCACCCTCACTCCTTACAGATAAGAAGGGTGTAACGGTTATTCTTAACGGAAAAACTCTTTCTATGAATCTTCAGAAGAACTGCACAGAAAACATCTTTTTAGAGCTTATGGCTTATGCCGATATTGATACACAGAATCCTCAGGGCGATGATATCGATATGACAAGAAACGGTAAGCCCGCAACATATATGGACGTTCTTAAAGACGGCGACGTATGTTCTATTAAATGGATAACAAGAAGGAAAAAGTAATGAAGATACTTATAGCATCCGACATTCACGGATCAGCTTATTACTGCGAAAAACTTATGTCGGCGATAGAAAGAGAAAATCCCGATAAGATTCTTCTTTTAGGAGACATTCTTTATCATGGCCCCCGAAATGACCTCCCGAAAGGATATGCACCGAAAGAAGTTATCGCGATACTCTCTCCTTTAAAGGATAAACTTCTTTGTGTAAGAGGAAACTGTGATACAGAGGTTGATCAGATGGTGCTTCCTTTTCCTGTTCTCGCAGAATATGCTTATCTGTATTCTGGAAAATGTTGTATCTTCGCAACCCACGGGCATATCTTCAATGAAGATAATCTTCCACCTTTATCAAAGGGAGATGTTCTTTTAAACGGACATACACATATTCCTGCTTTAAGGGAACACGAAGACTACATCTATATGAATCCCGGTTCGGTTTCTATCCCGAAGGAAAATTCAGAACATAGCTATATGATTTTTGAGGACTCTGAATTTTTATGGAAGAATCTTGACGGAGAGGTTTATAAGACATATACATTATAGTATAGCGATTAAAAGAGTGGAAAAAATTTTTCCACTCTTTTTTATTTTTTGAAAAAAATCGCTTCTTTTAGTTGTATTACATTCAGAAAGACATTTAAGGAGGAACCTGAAAATGAAAAAGATAAAGTCAGTAATCGCTCTTATTATATGTATAATCTCCGTTGCGGGATGTGCACCGAAAACAGAACCCGACGGATACGAAACAATGCTTATGACAGAAATTCCGACAGAAACAACTGTTCCTGCATTACCGCCTTTTTCTGAAGAAACAACGATAGCCCCTGAAAAACCCGTTTCTTCTGAAACAACAGGTAGTGAAACTGCTCCTGTCGAAACAACATATATAAGTGGATCACAGCCTATGAAAAGAGCAGATATAGGATTTTCAAATTCTGTGAACACACTTGGCGTTTCGCTTTACGATGAAATCAAGGGCGACGGAAATGTTTTCTATTCGCCTTATAGTATTGATATAGCACTTTCTATGCTGATAAACGGTGCTGACGGTGAAACGGAAACCGAACTTTTAAATCTTCTCGGTATGTCTGATATCGATAGCAGAAACGCTGAAATTTCTGAAACTATGAAAGGTTTTAACGATAAGAAAGCCATTGTTGAAACGGCAAATTCTGTCTGGATAGATGAATCTTTTGAAAAGACAGCGCCTACAAGAAAAGAATTTATTACTCCATTAAAGGAATTCTATGACGCAGAAGTTTTTCACGAAAAATTTATGGATCCTGCTACCGTTAAAAAGGTAAATTCCTGGATTTCAAAGAAAACAAACAAGATGATTCCTAAAATGCTTGACAGACTCAATAATGATACTGTTATTCTTCTTGTCAACGCAGTTTATTTTGACGGCAAATGGCAGACTTCGTTTTTAGAAGACGACACAACCGACTGGACTTTTGAGGGCGTAGACGGGAATACAACTGTTGATATGATGCGACAGTTTGAAACTCGTTACAAATACTACTCAAAGGGAAATATAAAGGGCGTTTCTATTCCTTATGGTGATGGCGGAATAGTTATGGATGTTTTTGTTGCAAACGATAACTCAAAGAAAAACGCAGTTGAAATTTTCGATGCAATGACACCCGAAGAAAGACTTAAACTTTTATCATCAATGGAAAACGCATCTTCTGAAGAAATCTTCCTTGCTATTCCTAAATTTACATTTGAAACAGAAACTTTCTCTGTCAAGGACGCTTTAAGATCACTCGGCGTTAAAGAAGTTTTTGATCCGAGTGTAGCAAATCTTCGTTCTATGAGTGAACTCCCCGATGATTACAATCTTTTTGTAAGCGATATTCTTCACAAAGCAAAGATTGAGGTTGACGAAAACGGAACAAAGGCTGCCGCTGCAACGGTTATAATGGTTGATAATTGTTGTGAGGCGATAGAACCTTATGACCCCAAGGAATTTATCGCCGACGAACCTTTCGTTTTCACAATAAGAGATACAAAATCGGGGACAATTCTCTTTATGGGAACAATCAGCAATCTTTCAAAATAATTTGTAACCATTTTGTAATCTATTGTAACCAAACTGTAAAGAGAAAAGCATTGAATTGTAACCTATAAAATGTTAAACTTGATATAGAACGGGGGAAGGAGAAAATGACCTCGTTCTGAAAGAAATCTGTCATATATATACTCTTCAAAGCAAAAACACCCGATCCAGTCAATCGGGTGTTTTTGTCATTTTAAATAAAATGCCCGTTTATTATCCTTTAATTTGGTATAATTTACAGTTGACTTGAAACCCTGTTTTGTGATAAAATTGTACTTGTGTTAAATACAGTTGTTTATTGGGGGTGAACATAATGCCTAAGGAAACAGAAGGAAAGAGCAGTTTTATAGTTGTTGATTCCTGCGTGTTGCCCGATATATTCGAGAAGGTTCTTCTTGTAAAAAAGCTTATCGCTTCGGGAAAAGAAAAAAGCTCGGCTTCGGCTTGTAAAGCAGTCGGGATTTCGAGAAGCGCTTTTTATAAATATAAGGATTATGTTTATTCATATGAAGAAAAACTGACGCAGAGAATTATCTCGATATCAACAGTTCTTCATGATGAACCGGGGATACTCGCAGGTTTTATCTCACATCTTCATTCGCTCAATGCAAATATCTTAACAGTTAATCAGAGCATTCCCGTTGATGGGGTTGCATCTGTAACAATATCACTTCGACTCACAGAAAATTCACAGGATATAATGGGTCTTAAAAATATTCTTTCACGTCTTCGTGGCGTTGTTGAATTGAAAATAATTTCAGGAGAGTAATATATTATGGCAAAGATAGCAGTTTTAGGTTTTGGTGTAGTAGGTTCGGGAACGGTTGAACTTTTCTACCGCAATAAAGAAAGCATTATAAAAAAAGCAGGTAAAGACCTTGATATAAAATATATCCTCGATATAAGAGATTTTCCTGATAGTCCTTATGCAGATAAACTTGTCAAGGACATAAATGTAATTTTAAATGACGATGAAGTAACACTCGTCGCTGAATGTATGGGCGGGGTTAAATTTGCTTATGGCTTTGTTAAGGATTGTCTTTTAAAAGGGAAAAGCGTTGCAACATCTAATAAAGAACTCGTAGCACAGAAGGGCGCAGAACTTCTTGCTATTGCTAAAGAAAAGGGTTGCAACTTCTTCTTTGAAGCATCGGTAGGCGGTGCTATTCCTATAATAAGACCTATGCATCAGTGTCTTGCTGCTAATGAAATTACCGCTGTTGCAGGTATTCTTAACGGAACAACAAACTTCATCTTAACAAAGATGATTGAAGAAAATATGAAGTTCTCTGACGCGCTTTCTATGGCACAGAAACTCGGTTACGCTGAGGCTGACCCTACTGCCGATGTTGAAGGTCTTGACGCTTGCAGAAAAATCTGTATACTTTCATCTCTCGCTTTCGGGAAACACGTTTATCCCGATAATGTTCATACAGAAGGTATTTCCGCTATAACACCCCGTGATATCGCTGACGCTGAAAAATGGGGCGGTGCGGTTAAGCTTATAGGTGCTGTAAGAAAACTCGATAACAATAAAATTATGCCATATGTAGCACCTCATTTTGTATGCAGAGAAAACCTCATTTCATCGGTAAACGATGTTTTCAATGCTGTTATGGTTTCGGGCGACGCTATCGATAAGGCGATGTTCTATGGCAGAGGCGCAGGAAAATTCCCTACAGCATCTGCGGTTGTTGCTGATATTATCGATATGGCAAAAGCAGATAAAACAAGCATTTCTCAGGTATGGGAAGATGCTGATAATTCTACATTCGTTGAAAAAATCGAAAACAACGAAACAGAAATGTATGTAAGAGTTAAATCTTCCGATAAGGCTGTTATAGAAAAATTCGGTGCTGAAATTATCTCTGACGAAAACGGCGAAGTTTCATTTGTAACACCTTGTCTTTCAGAAAAAGAAATTGAAGAAAAACTCACAGGTGTGGAAGTTGTTTCAAAGATAAGAATACTCGCTATGTAATTTTAACGCAGGGGGAGAAACGATGGAATTTCTGATACTGTTAATTGTCATTATTGTTTTCTGCCTTTGTTTAGGACTGGGGCCTATCGAAATATTTATCGGGTTTTCGATGATTTTTCTTCTCCTTGTTTTGCTTACTGCGTTATTCTTTCTCTATAATATTTTCAGAATAGTTCTTTCGAAAAGGGTTAAGGCTACTTTCACAAAAGTCGACGCTTCTCCTAAAAGCAGGTTTACTGTTGCTTATTATAAATCGTGTGATGAGGAATATCCCTGTATCTTCCCGAATGAACCTTTGCTTAGAAAGATCCTCTATAAAGAAGGGAAAGAAATAACGGTGCTTTTCGATAAAAAACACCGTCGTGTATATGACAGATATTCTATTATAACTTGCTTTGTAGGGCTTGTCTTTACAGTATTGACAGTAGCGGGTGCAGTGTTTTTTGTTGTTTCAAACGGAATTACATTAGGATAGTAAATAAGGGTATCAGGTTTTTACCTGATACCCTTTTCTGTATCCTTTAAAAGTTTGTATCTTATACTGTCAGCAAGTGCGGTAACCGATGCACCGATAATGTCGGTTGATGCACCGACTGTTGTCCAGACATCTTCTCCGTCGGTTGTTTCGATAAGAACTCTTACTACAGCGGCAGTTGCGGCGTTTCCGTCAACAACACGAACCTTATAGTCAACAAGTCGCATATCCTCAACCTTAGGATAGAATACTTTAAGCGCCGAACGCATAGCGTTGTCGATAGCGTTTACAGGGCCGTCGCCCTCGTCTGCACCTATCTGTGTCTTACCGTCAACCCTTACTTTGATCATAGCGCTTGCGGGCGCTTGTCTGTCGTCTGATGTTTCACCGATTGTCTTGAAATAAACTATATCAAAGAACATATCCATAAGACCTAAATAGTTTTTTACAAGAAGTTCAAAACTTGCTTCGGCGGCTTCATATTGATGACCGCGGTATTCCATTTTCTGAAGAATATCAAGTATCGACTGGACTTCTACGCTGTCTTTTTCAAGTTCGGGTGCTATCTGTTTTATCTTTGAAAGAATACCGCTTCTTCCGCCTATTTCAGAAATGAGGAAATTTCTTTTGTTTCCGACAAGTGAGGGAGAGATATGTTCGAAGCTTGATGTGTTTTTTGAAACACCGTCAATATGCATTCCACCCTTGTGTGAGAATGCATTTTTTCCTACATAAGCGAGATTATCGGGAAGGGTTATATTCGAGATTTCAGCGATATGTCTTGCAACCTTTGTAAGACGTGAAAGGTCGATTTTTTCACTGAGTTCATATCCGAGTTTGAGTTTTAAGGTTGCCATAGCGGAAGAAAGGTTTGTATTTCCGCAACGTTCACCAAAACCTATGAAAGTTCCCTGAATGTGAGTAACGCCCGATTTTACCGCCGAAAAACAATTTGCTTCAGCACAACCTGTATCGTTGTGCGCATGTATTCCTATAGGAACAGAAACTATTTCTTTTACTTTCTTTGTTATTTCTGCGATTTCATCGGGGAGAGTTCCACCATTTGTATCGCATAAAATTATTCTTTCGGCACCTGCTTTTTCGGCTGTTCTTATAACATCAGACGCGTATTCTTCGTTATCTTTAAAACCGTCGAAAAAGTGTTCTGCATCAAAGAAAATATGCTTTCCTTTTGATTTTAAAAATGCGATACTTTCTTCTATCATAGAAAGATTTTCACGCGGTGTTGTCTTTATTATTTCGCTTACGTGAAAAAGCGAACTTTTGCCGAAAAGCGAAATATATTCTGCAGAACAATCTGCGAGTTTTAAAAGCGCTTCATCGGTTTCTGCTTTTTCTTCTTTTCTTCTTGTTGAACCGAAAGCAACTATCTTTGAGTTTTTGGTTTCTATGTTTCTTATGCTTTCGAAAAATTCAAGGTCTTTAGGGTTTGATGCAGGGTTTCCCGCTTCAATAAAATCCACACCAAAATCATCAAGTATCTTTATTATGTTGATTTTATCCTGTAAAGAAAAAACGATCCCTTCTCCCTGTGCGCCGTCACGCAGGGTAGAGTCGAGTATTTCAAGTCTTTCCAAATTATATTCACCCCTTATGATGATATATATATTCATCTTAACACAAATGACTATCTATTTCAAGTGGAAATCCCGTTATATTGACATCTATGCACTTTAATGGTATAATTATCTATTGTATATGTGCATTAAAAGGAGGGGTTTTATGTTCGGTTATATCAGACCATTCAAGCCCCGTATGGAGAAATCGGATTATGAACTTTACAAGGCTTCTTATTGCGGGCTTTGCAAGGAACTTAAAAAATTCGGCATAACATCAAGAATGACGCTGAGTTATGATTTTGCTTTTCTCGCAGTTCTTTATATGGCTGTAAATGGAACAGAAATATCTCTCGATAAAAAATCCTGCATAGCGCACCCTTTAAAGAAAAGGAATTTTGTAAAATCCTGTGATGCACTCACATTCACCGCGGCGGCAGAATGTATATCGGTTTATCATAAACTTAAAGACGATATTTCTGATGATAAATTCATAAAGAAAGCGGCGGCGAAAACGCTTTTATCGGGTATGAAAAAGCCCTATAAAAAAGCGAAGAAGCTTCTTCCTGGACTTGCTGGTTTTACGGAAGAAAAAATGAAACTTCAGAAAGAAACCGAAGACAAGAAAACAAAATCCATTGATATGGCGGCAGAACCTACTGCGGCTATTATGTCCGCTATGGCGGGGGAGATAACAGATAATCCCGAAAAGAAAAGAATTCTTATGAGAATAGGCTATCTTTTGGGAAGATTTATCTATCTCTGCGATGCACTTGATGATATGGAGATTGATTATAAAACGGGCGGATATAACCCGCTTCTTTTACAGGAAGAAGAATATAATCCCGAAAGGATAAGAAGTCTCGCAAGGGACAGTATCTATTTTACTCTGGGCGAACTTTCAAACGCCTATGTTCTTTTGGGAGATATAAAATACAAGACAATTACCGATAATGTTATATATATGGGACTTCCCTTTGTTGCGGAAAAACTGCTTAAGGGGGAAAGTCTTACAAAGGGGAAGAAATCATCTTTTGACGGAAAGGAATGAAAATTACTATGAGCGATCCTTACAGAGTTTTAGGAGTGACGCCGTCTGCTACTGACGATGAAATAAGAGAGGCTTACAGAAATCTTGCAGCTAAATATCATCCCGATGTTCAGGGGCAGGGACCTCTTTCTGATATAGCTGAAACAAAAATGCAGGAGCTTAATGAAGCTTATGACAGAATAATGGATATAAGGCGCGGAGGCGGAAAACCTTCATCGGAATATACTCAGCAGAGTCATAGTGGGAGCTCGCTTTTTGCAGAGATCAGAAGACAGATTCAGCTTGGAAATCTTTCTATCGCAGACGATATGCTCGAAAAAATAGATACCGAAAGAGATGCAGAATGGTCTTTCCTTAAGGGAAGTGTATGTTACGCAAGAGGCTGGCTTAATGACGCGTATCATTTCTTCACGAATGCGGTAAGAATGGAGCCTAATAATGCCGAATACAAAGCAGCACTTTCTAATATGGACAATGCAAAAAAAGGAAAGATGAACGGAGATAATTCCCCTTATGGTGATGATAAGGCGAGACTTTGCGGTGGAGGGCTCTGTGATACCTGTCAGCTTCTTATATGTGCGGATTGTTGCTGTGAATGTATGGGCGGAGACTGCATACCATTCTGTTAAACGAAAGGATTTTTATGAAAAAAATTAGTTATAAGGTTGCACTCGGAGGGGTTCTTGCAGCAGTCGCACTGCTTATTATGTTCACTACGGGGCTTGCACCTTTCTTAACATATGTTGCACCTATGTTCGCGGGGATGCTTGCCATTATGATGATGGTTGAGGTCTCTTACGGCTGGGCAACGCTTACTTATGTTGCGGTTGCGATTTTGTGTATACTTATTACCCCCGACAGAGAGGCGGCATTTTTATATATCTTCTTTTTTGGATATTATCCTATTGTAAAAGGTCTTATAGAGAAGATGAAAAACGGCGTTTTAAGATGGATACTCAAATTCGTTGTTTTCAACGTTTCGACAGTTACCTGTTATTTTCTGATTATAAATCTTTTCGGAATGAAAGATGTTTTCGACAGTCTTAATTCAATGGGAAAATACGGGCTTCTTATTTTCTGGATAGCGGCGAATTTCACATTTTTAATCTATGATAATTTTTTGAATTCTGTTGCTATAATGTATGTAAAATGGTTCAGAACAAAATTTCTGAGGAAAAAGAAATAGAACGATAAAAGAGAGTTTTTTTGGACACCTATTATGTTATACTTGAATTGTAAGGAAAATTTCAATTCAAGGAGGAACATAAAATGGAAGCAATGGTAGCGATTGTGATCGTGGCGGCTTTAATGGGGCTGGACAAGCTCGTAACGGAATATAAAACATATTCTGAAAGAAAGAAAGCAATAAGAAAACGCAGTTGTATAAAGGTTAAAAAGACAGCCTAGCGTTTTATGGAGGAAAAATGAAAAAAAGGGTTTTACTTACGCTTTTGATAACAAGCGGAATTATAACATCACTTTCAGCTTGTGCTGAAAAAACAGTTCCGACAGTATCGGATGAAACTGTTACAACAGAATATATTTCGACAACTATTCCTATCCCTGATGGCCCTGTGGGTATTGTTGCATCAACGGATAACAGCTACTCTGAAAATACAACCGAAGAGGCGGTTATGCCTTCTGTGACTGATGAAACATCATCTCAGATAACATCAGAAACAACATCGGAGACTGTTATGGAAGTTACGAATAACAAAGGAATAGAAACTATAAACGGAATAACCTATATTGACGGAGTTCTTATAGTTAACAAAACATATTCTTTGCCAAAGGATTATAACCCCGGTGTTGACGCTACTGCGGAAAGTGCTTTTAAAAAGATGCAGTCTGCGGCGGCTTCAGAAGGACTTAATATCTATATTTCATCGGGTTTCAGAAGCTATGATTATCAGTCGGGTCTTTATGAACGCTATGCACAAAGAGATGGCTATGCCGCGGCAGACAGATACTCTGCAAGACCGGGACATTCAGAACATCAGACAGGCCTTGCATTTGATCTTAACTCAATAGACGATTCTTTTGCAGACACAAGAGAGGGGAAATGGGTCGCTGAAAACTGCCATAAATACGGATTTATCATAAGATACCCCAAGGGTAAGGAAGAGATAACGGGATATATGTATGAATCCTGGCATATAAGATATCTGGGTGTCGATATGGCGACAAAGGTCTATGAAAGCGGAAAGACACTTGAGGAATATTTCGGCATAACATCAGAATATGATGAGTAATGGAAACGCAGAACTTCAGGTTCTGCGTTTTGCTTTGTGCAAATTATTCAAAAAAGATGTCAATTTTTGACTGTTTTTGCGATTTTGTTGTAAAAACCTTGATTTGCTGTTAAAGATATGGTAAAATTTATTTTGAGTAATTGTATCTTGTTTTTAATTTGAAATTATCTAAAATTCATATAAATAAAACCCTTTTAAAAGGGAGTTTCGGAGGATTTTTTCTATGAGAGGAAAAAGAATTAACGTTGGTCTTTTTGTATGTCACCTCGAAAATGAATTTTCATCAGCGGTTGTAAACGGTGCTATGATAGCAGCCGAAAAACTTGATGCTAACCTTGTTGTCTTCCCGGGAAGATATATCAACGGTGTTTATAACGATGCTATAAGAACAGAATATGAATATCAGTATAACACAATATTCAGTTATGCTTCTGCTAAAAACCTCGATGTTCTTCTTGTTACAACAGGAACAATCGGTGGATTTATCACAAAGAAGGAAATGAAAGCGATACTCGATAAGTATGGTGACCTTCCTATCATAACACTCGCATCTGAAATCGAAACATATCCTTGTATAAAATTCGATAACACATCAGGTCTTATCGAGGGAATAGAACATATCATTCATCACCACAACAGAAAGAATATTGCTTTTGTAAGTGGCCCCGGCACAAACGAAGATGCTCAGGAGAGACTTGCGGTTTATGCTGAAACAATGGTTAAGAATGGTTTCAAATACGACCCCAAGAAGATAGCATACGGCGATTTTTCAGAATACAGTTATGATACAGTTTCTGAACTTTTAAGAAAGAATAACAACAACCTCGATGCAATAGTTTTTGCAAACGATAAAATGGCTATAGGCGGATACAAGGCTATTGTTGACGCAGGTCTTGAAATAGGCAGAGATATTTCTGTTATGGGATTTGATGATTCTCCCGTTTCAACATCGCTCTCACCCAACCTCACAACAGTAAGAGCGGACGCTGCGGAACTTGGTTACCGTGCCGTTATTGAGGGAATAAACCTCGTCAAGAACGGAACTATGGTGAATAATATCATCAATACCATTCTTGTAAAGCGTGATTCCTGCGGTTGTAAAGTGTTCAAGTCGAGCGATAATAATACTCTCGGTGATTTCGGTAATATAACAGACCTTACCCCCGAACAGACAGCACACGCTATAAACAATTATCTTTTCGATAACTTTATGCTCAGCACATATACAGACGAAGCGAAAAACGCTATGTTTGAATTCTCACTTGAATTCTTTAAGTGTGCTGAAAGAAAGGATTTCTCAAAGGACGAAGAAAAACTCGTTGTAAACAAGTTCAATAAAGTTACAGCTACAAAAATTCTTCATTCGGTTTCTTTCGAAAAATTCTCTAACGTTCTCGATGCTATGTGCCTTAAGGCCACAAAGGATTTTACCGAAGAAGAAAAGGTAAAATTCCATATTATGTTCACATCAATCTATAAGTCGCTCACAACAATAAGTATCAACGAAAGAGATTCTTATAAAGATCGCGTTCATAACATTGCCTGGCTTACAAGTTCTATTTCGAGAGACGTTCTTGCTTTCGCAAATGATGACCAGAACAAATACGGCGACATAATCGATAAAATGCAGAGACTTGATCTTGATAGTTCATACCTCTTCACATTCGACGAACCTTTCGCTTATTATAACAATTCAGAATGGGTGCTTCCTGAAAATGTTTACCTCAGAGCATACCATAACGAACAGAAAGCAGAAGTTCTTCCGCCCGAACAGCAGGCTATAAATGTTCTTGATATCTTCAACAACAAATATACCCCTTCGGACAGAAGATTCACAATGGTTTTAAATCCGCTTATCTCACAGGAAACACACTATGGTCTTCTTTTAACAGAACTTGAAAGAGAAAACTTCTGTTTCCTTTCTGCAATAACAGTTCAGATCTGTGCGGCACTTAAAATCATCTCACTTCTTCAGGATCTTGAAACAACACAGAAACAGCTTGAAGAAAGCCTTAACGAAATCAGAGCCAACAATATCATTCTCAGCAAGGTTTCAAGAACAGACGAACTTACAGGTATATTTAATCGTCGTGGTTTCTTTGAAACGGCGAAGGCGGTTATTTCAGCACCCAACAATGCAGGAAAACACGCCGCGCTTGTATTTGCCGATATGGACGGTCTCAAGGTTATTAATGATATGTTCGGACACGACGAAGGTGACTTTGCACTCAAGAAAGTTGCTTATATTCTCGAAGAATCTTTCAGAAGTACAGACGTTGTCGGCAGAATCGGGGGAGACGAATTCTCTGCATTTGCTATTACAAATGCTTCTAACTTTACAAATACAATCAAGAAGAGAATTCACGATATTTCAGCGATGGTCAACGAGCAGTCGGGCAAACCTTATTACATCAATGTCAGCGTTGGTGTTGTTGAATTTGATTGCGAAAAGGGAACTGATTTCCAGCAGCTTCTTGATGATGCAGACGCACTTCTTTACGAAGAAAAGAAGAACAAGAAAAAAGTTATTCTTAAATCTTAAAAAACAAAACACCAAGGCATTTTGCTTTGGTGTTTTTTATGCAGAAATAAAAAAGCGTGGAGAAAATCCACGCTTTTTATTATGCTGTAATTAAATTACTTGAGATTCTTAAGAGCAAGAGCCTTACCAACATTACCTGTAACATCAACATCTCCGCTTTCGATAGCAGCGAGAAGAGTAACCTTACCTTCAGCATACTTCATAAGAGTTTCTGTTGAAGCGTAAGCCTGGATATCAGCACCCTTGTAATCGTAAGGTTCAACAGCGAGCTTGCCGTTTTCAGCCTTGATGTAGAACTGTCCGCTTGCTGTACCGCTGATTGTTACTTCGATAGCAACATCTGATTTCTTGTCAACAGCTGTACCCTTGATCTTCTTTGAAACAGCAGCGAAAACATCTCCGAATAAAACTTCCTTAGGAGCAGCAGCCTTCTTTGTAGCGGGCTTCTTAGCAGCTGATTTCTTAGCTGCGGGCTTCTTAGCAGCAGCCTTCTTTGCAGCAGGTTTCTTAGCTGCAGGCTTCTTTGCAGCGGGTTTCTTAGCGGCAGCCTTCTTAGGAGCAGCAGCCTTCTTTGTTTCTGTCTTCTTTTCAGTTGCAGCTACGGGAGCCTTAACTTCTTCTTTTTTTACTTCTGCAGTTTTCTTTTCTGCGGGCTTTGTTGTTTTAGCCTGTGCCATAATAATAAATCC
>JAGAJQ010000026.1 GCA_017828955.1 Oscillospiraceae bacterium | reverse complement strand
TTCAGTTAAAATTTCTCTGAAAGATTCTTTGTCAAACTGTGTTGCGAATTTTACCGCACCGTTTTTCATATCCCAGTTTTCAGATGAATAATGGATTTTGTATTTATCATTGGAAGGCATATATGAAATTTCCCAGAAAACATCTCCGTGAGCGTTTCTGTATGTTACTCTGCTACTGCCGTCAATTTCTGTTATATAGTGTATTCCGTTTGTTGTCAAAGCGTATTGCGCAGGGAACTCCGCAGCATAAATTTCCGCTACCGCAGCAGGTGGATGATCTACATCGGGAACATAATATCCATCTGTAATTCCGCTTAATTCCTGATATTCTTTTATAACATCAACAATATCCTTATAGTCGGTGAATAAAGTGCGTTTGTCCCAATTGGCATAGCCTTTTTCGTAGTATTCTTTGTTCACTTTCCATTTGCGGTTTCCTGAATATTCATCATAAGTCTGTGATTTAAGATATAACGGGGCGTCATCTGAAAGAATATAATAATACATCTTTCCTGTCGGAGCTTCGTTGAATTCACTGCCGTCGGTTTCCGTCTGAAGTTTTCCGACAACCTTGTTTCCATCAATCGAAACGCCTTCCATAGCTTCGACCATTTCGTCAAATGTATTTCTTAAAGGAGTAACTTCGGGTTTAGGAATTATTATTGCCAGCCCTATTACAACGCCAACGAATAACGAAACAGAAATCCAGTATGAACCGTCTGTTAAAACG
Organism: Oscillospiraceae bacterium; assembly: GCA_017828955.1. Taxonomy (GTDB): domain Bacteria; phylum Bacillota; class Clostridia; order Oscillospirales; family Ruminococcaceae; genus RGIG4131. The sequence continues at coordinate 13,129 of JAGAJQ010000026.1, read as the reverse complement.
ATATGCTCTTTATGAGAAAGCTGTCTCTGATGAACCATAAGTGCAAGAAAAACGATCAGAACCGCCGCGATGTATATCGTTTCAGGAGTTTCATATCGTTTTGCATATATAGCAAAGGGAATGAGTGAACACAAAAGAACAGCCGCACTTCTGTATATGATTTGTGTGTAATAAAAAAGAACAGAAGCAAGGAAATAACACATTCCTATAAACAGTACAATCGAAAAAGGTGCAAATTTCGTAGATTCATCCTGTGCGGCATAAAACCAGCTTGAAAACGGCATCGGTGCCGCATACCAGTTTGAGAACATATAACTCATAATAAAGAAAAGAACACCGAAAAGAATTGCCGTGTAAACAAGACCGCCTAAAATCTTTCTTTTGCTGAGTAGTTTGAAAAGAAAGAAAAGAACGGTAAGAAACAAAAAGGAAAGAATAGTAATCGGGATTATTTCCGTATCGTTATATATGTTCATTGTCATCGAAACAAGCAGCGTTGATAAAATTATCGGAAACGCCGCTTTTTTAGCGTAATCTTTCATATATTCACCTTAAATGTATTTTGTGAAAGTGTAATCATCGCCTATTATCCATAAATCAGGTATATCCATAGATGTAGGAACAGCAATCGCCGTAAACACAACAGAACCTTTTGAGATGAGTGTATCGCTTGCCGAAAGAAGTTTTGCATCGGGCGAGTTCGTGAAAAGTGTTATAACACCTACTTTTGACTCGCCGTTGATGACATCATCGGGAAGCCTTGAAAGTGACATATCCTTGTATTCGAAATCAGAGAATAAAAACTGTAATTCATAAACATCATCCATAGTTTTTATGCTTCTCTGATGCCAGCCATCTTTAAAAGGAATAAAAAGAATAAGTTCTTTTCCAAGTTTTGATATAACAGCAGAAAATGCAAGAAGCCCTTCTGTTATTCTCTCCTCATTATAAAGAGATGTGACTTTATCGGGATCCTCATCAGGCATAAAATCAAGAACAGCATACTGCTTTGCTTCGGCAGTTCCCTCATCGAGCCTTACCATAAGCTTGTCATATTTTGAAGAAAGTTTCCAGTTTATTCTCTTTATCGGGTCTCCGGGTTCGTATTCACGATGTTCAAATCCTGGGTTTCCGCCGAATGTATGAACTGTATCTTCCGATTCTTCGGCATCTTCAGATGATATAACCGCGCAGGCGCTCTTTATCAGTTCGTTTTTAAGCGATGTATCGGGAATATCGGGGATAATTCCTATGTTATTTGAATATTCCATAAGCCCTCTTTCAGAGTATACATCGAATGTAACAAGCCCTAAGTAGTCTGAAATGCTTACAGAATAAATCCCTGTTCTGCCTTTTCCGCATATAAGTCCTGTCAGTTCTGTTGTTAGTTTTCTTTCTGTTTTAGGTTTTAAAGCAAGCCTGAAATTTTTCTGATTGCAATAAAAATGTTCGTCCGCAAAAAGCTCGACAGTTATAAAAGGAGTAGGAAGAAAAGCACCCGAAGAAAACGAAGCAATGCCGTTTGTCTTTGCACCCTTTCCTAAAATATTTTTTTCTGTATCAAAAGAAAATTCGAGCTTTGATTTTGCATAAAGTGTTATAAGAATAGAAATTATCGGAGCGGTTATAAGTGCTATAAGTATGAACATTCCCGCCTTGCCGTCGAGGAATACAAGATATACAATAGCAAGCAGAAGACAGATAATATATTCGGTTACCGATTTTTTATTTCTCATACATTCTCCGTAACCGGAACAGGAACAGTTCCTAAAATCGAGGCAATAACATTCTGCTGTGTCGAATATGCCGCTTTACCCTTCTGAGAGAGCATAATTCTGTGTGAGAGAACAGGAATTGCCATTTTCTTTACATCATCGGGAATAACATAATCTCTGCCGTTTATAAACGCATAGGCTTTTGCTGCTTTATGGAGAGAAAGGCTTCCTCTCGGTGAAACGCCGAGCTTTATATCGTCCGACCTTCTTGTTGCTTCAACAATCGACATAATATAAGTCTTTATCTGAGGAGATGTCTTTACTTCTGTAACCTTCTTCTGATATTCTGTTATTTCTTCAAGAGAAACAACAGCAGAAATCTTGTCGATGGGATTTTCAAATTCCATTCTTCCGAGGATCTCGATTTCTTCAGCATTTGTAGGGTATCCCATAGAAACACGCATAATGAAACGGTCCATCTGCGCTTCGGGCAAATGGTATGTTCCGTATGTTTCAACGGGGTTTTGAGTAGCAAGCGTCATAAAAGGAGAAGGAAGCTTGTGTGTCTTTCCGTCAAGGCTTATCTGGAATTCTTCCATAACTTCAAGAAGGCTTGACTGTGCCTTTGGGGAAGCACGGTTTATTTCATCGGCAAGAAGGAAGTTGCACATAGCCGCACCTTCTCTGTATTCGAAGATGTGTGTTTCGGAATTCAGCATAGAAAATCCGATTATGTCAGAAGGCATAATGTCGGGAGTCAACTGAATACGATTGAATTTTCCGTTAACCGATTTAGCGAGTGCCGCAACGAGTTTTGTCTTACCAACGCCTGGAACGTCTTCGATAAGAACGTGTCCGCCCGAAAGCATTGCTGCTATTACTTCAACGATAACACTTCTTTTTCCGACGATAACTTTTTCAATGTTTTCAACAAGAAGATTTATTTTGTTTTCCATATTGCCACTCCGTTCAGATTTTGTTATATTATATACAGATATATTTTACCATATCAGTATGTTTCAGTCAATGAATTTAAGAGGAAAGATGAAAATGAATACAAAAGAACTCAAAAGAAAATGGATAGATTTCTGCCTTACATTTGCAGACGCTTATGAGGATTGTCCTTTTGACGACGAAACAGTTGTTGTAAGGCATAGAAAAAACAAAAAGATTTTTGCTTTATTTTTCGAAAGAGAGGGCGAAATCTGGATAAATTTCAAAGGAGACCCTATGCAGTCTGATTTATGGAGAGAGGTTTATGTCTCTGTAATTCCGGGATATCATATGAATAAAGTCCATTGGAATACCGTTAAAATCCCGGGGGATGTCCCCGAAAAAGAGGTTATGGCTATGCTTTCGGAAAGCCATTTTCTCACTAACCCCAAAAAATGACAAAATCCACGCCTTTGCATATACTGTATTATCCCTGAGATATAAAGAGGTGATATGCTTTGGCAACCTATCTTATAACAATAGCGTCGATAACTCTTGCTAACAAGGCTTGTGATATATTAAAATCAAACGGATACGCTTGTGCTGTCGAAAGAACACCGAAAAATTTTGCTTCGGGTTGCGGATACAGCATAAGGCTTAAAGGAAATATCGAATATGCGGTTTCTCTGCTTGAAGCTAAAGGAATAACCCCCGGAAGCATTATCAATACGGGGGAAACTTGAATGATAAACTTTGATAATGCCGCAACGACATTTCCCAAGCCTGAAATTGTCAATGCGGCAGTTTTAGAGGCGATAGAAAAATATGGCGGAAATCCCGGAAGAAGCGGACACCGACTTTCTTCAGATACCGCCGAAGCTGTCTATCTTTCGAGAAAAAAAGCGGCGGCTTTTTTTGGCGCCGAACCCGAAAATGTCGTTTTCACATTAAACTGTACAGAGGCTCTGAATTTTGCTATAAAGGGAATAATGAACAGATACGGCGGACACATAGTTATTTCGGATTACGAGCATAATTCCGTTGTAAGACCTGTATTTTCACTGTCGAAAAGGGGAGTGGGTTATTCTGTTGCCCATATCTATCCCGATGATAATATGACAGTAAACTCGTTTCAGAACTCTCTCCGCCCCGATACAAGACTTGTAATCTGCACTGCGGCAAGCAACGTGACAGGACAGATCCCTCCGATTGAAAAGATAGCAGAACTCTGCAGAAGAAAAAATATCTGTTTTATTGTCGATGCCGCACAAGCGGCGGGTGTTATTCCCCTTAAAATAGGAAACGGAATAAATTTCATTTGTGCACCGGGGCATAAAGGTCTTTATGGCCCTTCGGGAACAGGACTTCTGATATCCGACGGAAAATACCGTCTTTCTCCTCTCATTGAGGGCGGAACAGGCTCGCTTTCTATGGTGTTCGAACAGCCTTCATTTATGCCCGATTTGTTAGAGTCGGGAACAGTAAATGTTGTGGGAATACACGCCCTAGGAAAAGGCATAGATTTTGTTACCGCCAAAGGAACAGAAAATATAAGAAAACACGAAGAAATGCTTTGCGACCGCTTTATAAACGGAATTTCTCATACCGAAGGAATAAGGATATATCGTGAAAACGGCGGAAAATACGCTCCGATAGTTTCTTTCAATGCAGAAGGTTTTACTTCTAACGAACTCGCGTCGCTTCTCAGCGATAACGGTATCTATCTCAGAGGCGGTCTTCATTGTTCGGGAATGGCGCATACAGCATTAGGAACAGCCCCTAACGGAACTATCCGTTTTGCTCCCTCTGTTTTCAACAATACAAGTCAGGTTGAAGAACTGATTTATTCTTTGAAAAAAATATTGAAAAAGCCTTGAATTTATCGGCAAAAATTGTTACAATTAAAATAGTGTTTACTGAATAAAACGGGTGAATTTTTCGCCCGTTACATAAATCCTTTTGAAAGGAAGTTTATATGGAAGCGATTTATAACTTTATCGAAGAAATTTTATCCGTAATCCGTTCCATAAGGATTATGGATGTAATAGATATCCTTCTCCTCGCCGTTCTTATATTCGAGGCTTGGAAACTTGTAAGAGAAACAAAAGCAAACCAGCTTTTAAAAGCTGTGGGAATTCTTCTTGTTGTTTACTTCATCTCGTGGGCAATAGGACTTCGTGCTATTGAATTTATTTTGAAGAGTGTATTCAGCATAGGTATTCTGGCAATCATCATTCTTTTCCAGCCCGAAATCCGTCGTGCCCTTGAAAAAATGGGAAGAACCGAATTCAAACGAATAGGCTTTATAACAGGTAACGAACCCGATAGTATGAATGCAAGATGGGAAACTGCAATAGACGCAATTTCTGATTCTTGTGATGAACTTTCTGCAACAACAACAGGCGCTCTTATAGTTATTGAAAGACAGATCCGTCTCGGTGAACATATCGACACAGGAACAAGGCTTAATGCTATTCCTTCGAAAGAACTTTTCGGTAATATCTTTTACCCCAAAACTCCTCTCCACGATGGTGCCGCTATTTTGAGAGACGGCGAAGTAATCGCAGCTGCCTGCTTCCTTCCCGCACCGCAGAAAGAAGAACTTATAAACAAAAAACTCGGTTCGAGACACAGAGCCGCAATCGGAATGAGCGAAGTTTCAGACGCCATAGTAATAGTTGTTTCCGAAGAAACGGGAACTATATCGGTTGCTGAAAACGGCGAACTTTCAAGAGGCTTTACAAGAGATACATTAAGAAAACATCTTCGTTCAAAGCTCATAACTGAAAAGCCTGCATATACCGAAAGAGAGAAAAAGCGTCTGGCAAGAGGTAACAAAGAATGAAAATAAAAGAATTTTTCAAAAAAATGGTTGAGGGTATGCGAAAAGATTTCGGAATGAGAATCATTTCACTTCTTATAGCACTCGGTGCCTGGTTTGTAATATCCGTTTCGGCTTACCCGACAACAACTGTAACTTACCGCAACATTGCGGTTGAGGTTGACCTTGAAGGAAGCGTCGCCGAAAGAAATCGTCTCAGCGTAATAGACATATCTGAACAGACGGTAAAAGCAACCATTAAGGGACAGCGTGCTTCAATAGGCGGACTTTCGTCATCGGATTTCGTAGCGAGACCCGAAATAACTGAAGTAAACGACGCAGGTGAATACGAACTCAAACTGAGCATCGAATGTAAGGATAAAGACGCTGATTTTGAGTACACAGTCGTTCCCGATAAGATAAAAGTAAGCTTTGATAAGATTATTTCAAAGAGTTTTGATTTAACAGCCGATATACCGAATATCGTTGCGGCAGACGGTTATCTTAAAGGCGATGCCGAAGTAACAACTCCGTCGATAACGATAACAGGCCCCGAAGAAAGAGTTAATTACATCACAAAATGTAAGATACAGAATCTTTCTGAAATGCAGCTTACCGAATCACAGGAAATCTCAGAAGGAAACAACCTTGTTCTCTATCATAACAATACGGTTATTTCTTCCGAAGGCTTATCGCTCAGTAAAAACTCCTTTGCGATAAACGTTCCCGTAACGATGAGAAAAACTCTTCCTCTCGTTGTAAGCTTCATAAATGTTCCCGAAAATATTTCGCTTGAGGATATCGAATATACTCAGAGCGTAGAAGAAATAGAAGTTGCAGCACCACCTGAGAAAATCGAAAATTTAGGTGAGATTTATCTCTGTACCATTGACCTTCGAAAAGTAACTCCGGGTTACACAGTAACAGTTCCGCTTGAATTTACCGAAGGTTCGGAAATGGAAAATCTTTCTCAGGTAAGTGAAGTAACACTTGAATTCCCGCTTGAAAATCTTACAACAAGAATGATAACAGTCAGCCGAAATGATATTGTTATCATAAATAAACCTGCCGATTATGATATCATTCCTGCAACAACAGGCTGGGATATAACATTTGTCGGTGAGGCTGATGTTCTTGAAAGACTTACAGTTGATGATATTGTTGTTCAGCTTGATTTAAGCTCAGTTTCCAGCAGTATCACAAGTAATGTTTATATCAGAGCGCCTATCAAGGTTTATGTTCCCGGCGATGATGTCGTGTGGGCAACAGGCAGTCAGGTAGTAGCTTTCCAGGCAAAAGAAAAATAGTTCACTGAGGGACTTTTACATAGTCCCTCAGATTTTTACTTATGAAAGGATATTTATATGCCTATAATAGTTTCGGAGATAAAAACTCCGCTCTCTGCTAAAAAAGAAGAAATCATTTCGCTTGCTCTGAAAAAAGCAGGTCTGAAAAGTTCTGAAGTGATATCTTCTGCGATAAACAAAACCTCTCTCGACGCAAGACATAACGATGATATAAAACTCGTTTCAAGCGTGTGTTTAACACTTTCTTCAGAAAAACTCGAACAGAAAGTTTCAGAAAAAAACGGTGTTAAATATTATGAAGAAAAAGAACCCGTTATCGTTAAGGGAAAACTTCGTCAAGAGGGAAGAATAGTAGTTATAGGCTTTGGCCCTGCGGGTATGATGTCATCACTTATTCTTGCTGAAAACGGCTATCGTCCGATAGTTCTGGAAAGAGGAGCTTCTGTTGACGAAAGAGTAGAGGCGGTTGAAAATTTCTTTAAAAATGCCGTTCTTGATACATCTTCAAATGTACAGTTCGGAGAAGGCGGAGCGGGAACATTTTCAGACGGAAAACTCACAACCCGCATAGGTGATGAACTCTGTTCCTATGCTTTGAAGAGATTTGCAGAATTCGGTGCGCCAAAAGAAATCCTTACAAAATCCAATCCGCATATCGGAACGGACAAACTCAGAACAGTAGTCAAAAATATCAGAAATCGCATAATTGACCTTGGCGGAGAAATCCGTTTCAATACAAAAGCAGAAGACTTTATTACAGAAAACGGAAGAATAAAATCCGTTGTAACAAAAAGCGATGAAATAAAATGTTCCGCGGTAATTCTTGCGATAGGTCATAGTGCAAGAGATACCTTTGAAACCCTTCTTGAAAAGGGCGTTTTTATAGAACCCAAGCCCTTTTCTGTCGGTGCGAGAATAGAACATAAACGAGTTGAAGTAAATAAAAGCCTTTATGGAAAAAATTACGATAACCCTATGCTTCCCGAGGGAGAATATAAGCTTTCCTACCGCGAGGGAGATAGGGGAGTGTATACATTCTGTATGTGCCCTGGCGGATATGTTGTTCCGTCATCAAGCGAAGAAGAAACCGTTGTGACAAACGGAATGAGTGAGTTTTCAAGAAATGCCGAAAATTCAAATGCAGCGGTTGTTGTTTCCGTTTCGCCCGATGATTTTGGAAACAATGCTTTAGACGGCGTTGACTTTGCAAGAAATATCGAAAAGACAGCGTTTGTTCTCGGCGGAAAGAATTATCGTGCACCAGCCGTTTCTGTTGGAAACTTCCTTGATAAAAAGGTGGGAACAGATAATCTTTCTGTAAATCCGAGTTATGCGATAGGCGTTGAAAAAGCCGATTTCGATAAGCTTTTTCCATCATTTATAACTGATATGATGAGAAAGGGGCTTATGAAATTCGGGAATAAAATGCAGTGCTTCAAAGACAGAAACGCGCTTCTCACAGCCCCCGAAACAAGAACTTCATCACCCGTAAGAATACTAAGAAACGAAGAAAGAAAGTCAGTTTCGTTTTCTAATCTTTATCCCACAGGTGAGGGCGCGGGTTATGCAGGAGGTATTATGAGTGCTTCTGTTGACGGCATAAAAACCGCAATAGAAATAATGAAAATTTATAGTGAAGAATAATTAAAACCGCTTTGCATATATTACTTGAAAAAGTAAAATGCAGGGCGGTTTTTATGGTTGTATGTCTGTTTTCTTCTGATGATGATATTTCTTCGCTTTTAAAAAGACTTTCCGATAAGAATATAGCAGTCTGTATCTCGACGGATAATTCTATAATAGAAAAAATCCCCGAAAACACAGATGTCATTGTTTCTTCCGATAATAAAGAGGCACTTAAAATACTTTCTTCTGAGAAAATAAATGCCATAACCTGCGGCGGTGCAAAAGATACCATAGGTTATAGCAGTAATTCTGATGATGAGATAGTAGTTTCTGTTCAGAGAGAAATTTTTTCTTTAAGCGGAAAGAAATACGAACCCTTTGAAATTCCGCTTTTAAAACTTTTGGGAGAAACAGAATATGCCTCTATGGCATATGTCGGAATAATGACAAAAATAAGTCCCCCTTGAAAAAGGAGGACTTTGTTTTTTAGGGAATATCAAGTGCAAACTTTATATTTTCCATAATTTCATTTTTGTTATATGGATTGTTTATAAGTCCTGCTGCACCAAGCGATATGCATTTTTCAAGAATGGTTCTCTTGTTACACATTCTTGAAAGGAGAATAATAGGTGAGTTTATACTCTTCGCTCTTATCTTATAATAAGCCGAGCAGGGATTTTCATCGTCAAGAAGAATAAGGTCGGGCGCTTGCTTTCCGAGGAAGTAGAGTGCGAATGAAATAGAACTTTCAATGCTTACCTTGAAATCTTCTTCAAGATGATTTTTAAGTATTTTACATATTTCGTTGTCGGGTTCTATTATGAGAATATGTTTTTTAGAAAGTTCTTTTCCTAAAACTTCTTCTATCTTTTCTATTATCATATTTTTCTGAACAGGCTTTATTACATATCCGTCAGAACCGATACTTATACATTCACATACAGTTTCAACATCGGCAACACCCGTCTGAAAAATTGTCGGAATTTCTCTGTATTCGGCAATAGCTTTCATTTTTTTGAAGAATGTTATTCCGTCCATTCCCGGCATACGAACATCAAGAAGAATAGCGTCGGGTTTTCTCGCAGCCATTTTTTCAAAAGCTTCCTGACCTGATAACGCGGTTATTACTGTATAGTCGTGGCTCAACTGAAAAAGAAGTGTTCTTAAAGCGATTTCATCATCGTCAACAACGAGAATGCATTTTTTGTTTTCATCTTCGGGCGCATCTTCAGGTGTTTTTTCGGGAAGATGATACTTTGAAAGTTCCATAAGAACATCTTCCTTGCTCGAATAAAGGTTCATAAAAGAAACTTCGGGAATATTGAAACATTCGTCTCTTGCAAGACCCAAATTAGCTGCGATTACTATTGTATGTATCTTTGAAACCGACTGAAGATTTTTAATTCTTCTTAAGATGTAAATCCCCGATGAAGATTCCATATCCGCATTTACAATAATAGCACTTATCTGTTCTCTTGTGAGAATATCCGCAGCAAAGTTGGGAGAGTTAGCGAATTTAAGGTTGTATCTTTCACCGAGACCGAATTTGAGAACAACCGAATTAGCTGCAGAATCATCAATAACAAGAATCATTTTAAAAGACCTCCGTTAAATCAGCGATTGTCGTATTCTTTTATAGCAACCGCTATATTATCAAGCAGTTCAGAATACATCGAAAGAAGAGTTTCTGTTTTTTCTTCTATAAGTCCGATATTTTTATCCTTACCTGCAAATTCAAGTTCTTTAGCGAGTGCAGAAACTTTGGCAGCACCTATATTTGCCGCAGAACTTTTGAGAGAATGAACTTCTGTTGTATAGTCAAAGACATTCTTATCATCATAATGTTTCTTTATTTTTGACATCTTATCTCTGCCGAATTCAAGGAATATTTTAAGTATCTCGACATAATCATCGGGATTTCCGCCACTGTTGTATATACCCTCATCTATGTCAACATCTTTTATTGAAAGACCGAGATTGTTTGTCATTTCAACAGGTTGTTCGTCCATAGAATCGTTTATTATAACAAGCTCGGGCGGGATGAATATCGCGAGCGTATCTTCAAGTTTTTCGGCATCAATAGGTTTTGAAATATATCCCTGGAATCCTACCGACATAAACTTCTTTTCTGCACCGTTTACCGAGTCTGCGGTCAGTGCAACAACAGGAACATTCGCGAAATATTCATCTTCCTCGGATTTCGCTCTTATAAGCTGTAATGTGTCGATACCGTCAAGAACAGGCATCATATAGTCAAGGAAGATAATGTCGTATTTCTTCTTTTCAACCATTTCAAGACATTCTTTTCCGCTGAGTGCGGTGTCAGGTTCGATTTTATATGTTTTAAGGAAACCGGATGCGATTTTAAGGTTTGTCTGGTTGTCATCGACAACGAGAATTTTAGCCTCAGGTGCAAAGAAAGAATTGACAAATGACTTATGAACATTTCTTCTCTTGTTAAGGTCGAATTCGCAAGGAGTGTTGTCGATTATAAGCTGAGGAATTGTAAAGAAGAAGGAAGAGCCTTTTCCGTAAATACTTTCAACTTCAATACTTCCGCTCATAAGCTCAAGATATTTCTTCGTTATGGTAAGCCCAAGCCCCGCGCCTTCGATAGAACGGTTCTTTCTCGAGTCTATTCTCTGAAAACTCTGGAAAAGGTTTTTGATTTCACTTTCTCTTATTCCGATGCCTGTATCTCTTACTTCACCCTTAAGTATCGCCATATTGCCTTTCTGTTCCCATTTGAGAATAAAGGCAACAGAACCTTCTTTTGTGTATTTGACGGCATTTCCGAGAAGATTTATAAGAATCTGTTTTATCTTCTTTTCGTCACCCGAAAGAATATTCGGAATAGAAGGTTCAACATCAACTTCAAACGAAATCTTCTTTTCAGAAAGTCTTACTCCGATTATGTTCGTAACGTCCATAATAAGAGAGGGGATATGATAATGGGTGTTTTCAATGCTGACTTTGTTTGCTTCGATTTTCGAGAAGTCGAGAATATCGTTTATGAGTGTTAAAAGTGTATCTCCCGCAACTTTTATGTCGCCTATCTTTTCTCTCACACTGTTACTCATATCTTCCTTGAGTGCAAGTTCCGCCATACCGAGAATTGAGTTCATAGGAGTTCTTATTTCGTGTGAAACGTTGGCAAGAAACTCGCTCTTCGCTCTGTTTGCGTTATCCGCCTTGTTTTTCATTTCAATGATATCTCGCATATGGAAATGACTCTGTGTACAGTCTGTTATACAAGCGGCATAACCTGATATTTTATCAGAGTTTTTAGAGGTTACAGGGAATACATCCGCACGGTAAAATCTTTCTCTTATCTTGAATTCGTGATTACTTTGTGTAACGAATATATCTTCGAGAACGGTAAGGTATGAGCCTATTCTCTTTCTTTCAAAATTGCCTTCTTCAAGTTCAGGGAAAACCTTTTTTGCTTCAGGATTGCAGTCGATATACATATAGTTTTTGTCAACGACAATAATACTCTGATTTATCGACTCGGTCACAATCTGCATAGCACTTTCGCCTATGTCGTAGATGTTGAATCTTATGAAAATACACATAAGAACAAAAAGAAGCGAAGAAGGGTCATAATACTGAAGTGCACCGGTGTTGTAGAGCAACACAACAATTACAGATAAAGAACCTACTCCGATTATCGCAGCTATGAATTTTGTATCTTTTATATTTGCTTTCGCGGCAGCAGAAAATCGTAAAACTCCCATAATAACAAGAACAATTATCATAATGAGCGCAGTAATTGTATGAATGTAGTAATAAGGCCCCTTAACAAGAACAAGATGAGGATACAATCCTTCGGTTTCAAAAGAGAAAGATTTATAATAGAGCTGATGATCTACAACATCTGTTGTGAAAACAAGCAGACAGGTAATTGTATTTACCAGAAGGAAAATTCCTTTTACAATCTCGGGGAGTTTCGTTCTGCAAGCCTTGAAGGAATATAACAGAAGCATAAATAATCCGAAACAAAGCCCTAAATACTGGAATTTTACAGATACCATCGCAGAACTCAGATCTTTTGAAGTTATTTCTATAAGATATCCGGTTGAATGAACTATCGCACCGCAAAGTGCGATAAAGAGATATTTTCCTTCAAGCAACGGGTTCGACGATATGATTTCTATAAGGGTAACAACAGCTGCAATAACCAGTATAAGCTGGAAACACACCAAAAAAGGATACAAGACAAATCCCTCCGATCTTCGATCTGTATTGATTTTGTTTGTTCAGATAATTATACTACATTTTTACATATATATCAAGTTTTTTTATTAAAAAAACACAGATTATAACACTTTTGACACACTCATCATTCTATACTGTTTCTTAGTTTGATTATTCCGTCGTTATGTGGTATAATGTATGAGTAGTCTTGATTGTCGGAAGGAGTTTCTGTTATGGTGAATATAGGCAACGACTGGGACGAAGTTCTTAAGGGAGAATTTGAAAAGGAATATTACCTTAAACTTCGTAAATTTTTAAAGCAGGAGTATTTTACAAGAAAAATTTTCCCCGATATGTATGATATTTTTAACGCCCTCAAATACACACCCTACGATAATGTCCAAGCTGTTATTATCGGTCAGGATCCCTATCTCGGCGAAGGTCAGGCGCTTGGCCTTTGTTTTTCGGTAAGAGAGGGAATAGAAAAACCGCCGTCGCTTAAAAATATTTTTAAGGAACTTCACGATGAC
>JAGAJQ010000235.1 GCA_017828955.1 Oscillospiraceae bacterium | reverse complement strand
CTCTGCCATACTCCGCATAGAGTTTTGAGAATGTCGTGTCAAGGTCTTTAGCAAATCGGCGGACGCCACGGGGTATAACGTCCTGCTTTCTTATGTAGTCAATAATAGCGCCTCTTATTTTTATGGAAGCATAGGTTTCAAACTTGACATTCTTTTCGGTATCGAAAGATTCAACCGCAGAAATGAGTGCCATCATTCCTTCGTTTGTTATATCTTCGGCATCGGCATATTTCTGATACATATTTCTTGTTGAAATAACCGCATATCTTACTACCGATGAATACGCCATGACAATATCGTTTCTTACCTTTGTGTCGCGGGTTTTCTTGTATCTTTCAAAAAGTTCCTTTGACTTTTCTTCGGTTATTGTAACTGCCACTTTGTATTCACCTCTTTTCTAAGGGTTTAGATAGAAATATTTCCTACCGCCTGAATCTGAACGGAATTGTCGATTTCATTGAATGAAAGAACAATTACATTAGGGATAAACTGGTCTATGAGTTTTTTGAAATAAACTCTTACTATGGGGGATGTTAAGACTATCGGTGTAGGAATAACATCCCTTACTTTATCAAGTTGCATCTGTAACGACTGAACTATCGCCTGAATTGTTTCGGGGTCAAGAGCAAGGTATGAGCCCTGTTCCGACTTTTTGACAGCGCCGACAATTTTATTTTCTACGCCTGCGTCGAGAGTAATAACTCTTATCTGACCTGCATCGTTGAAACGGCGGGTGATAGTTCTTTTAAGCGCCTGACGGACATATTCTGTTGTTATATCCATATCTTTTAAGGAACTTGAATAATCTGAAAGTGTTTCGAGAATTGTCTGTAAATCCCTTATCGGAACGCCCTCTTTAAGAAGGTTTCCGAGAACTTTCTGTAAATAAGCTATCGAAACAACATTCGGGACTGTATCCTCAACAATGGCAGGGTTTGTTTCCTTTAACTTGTCAACCATTGTCTTGACATCCTGTCTTGAAAGAAGTTCGTTAGCGTGTGATTTTATGATTTCAGAGAGATGTGTAATCATGACGGATGTCGGGTCGATAAGGGTATAACCTGCGATATCCGCCATAATCTTCTTATCTTCGGGAATCCATTTTGCAGGGATATGGAATGCGGGTTCAATGGTATCAATACCGTCGATTTCCTGAGAAACGCTTCCGTTATCAAGGGCAAGGTAATGGTCGATAAGAATTTCACCGTCGGCAACAGCCTCTCCCTTAATCTTGATGACATATTTATTGGGGTTTATATTCTGATTATCCCTCATTCTTACAGAGGGGAAAACCATACCCATTTCCTGTGCAAACTGTTTTCTGAAAATAACGACACGTTCGATAAACGTTCCCCCCGCGCTTTCATCGGCAAGAGGAATAAGGCTGTAACCGAATTCCATTTCAATGGGTTCAACGCTGAGAAGTTTATATACATTGTCGATATCCTTATAATATTCCGTTTCGGAAAGTGCTTCCCCAGCCTGTTTTTCCTTTTCGGCAGCCTCTTCTTCTGCTGACTT
>JAGAJQ010000234.1 GCA_017828955.1 Oscillospiraceae bacterium | reverse complement strand
CAAACTCACCATTTATGCGATACATATCGAAGTGATAAAGAGTTATCTTATCGCCTCTGTATTCATTGACAAGCGCGAATGTCGGTGATGTAACCTCATCGGGCATAGAGAGCCCAAGGCAAAGACCCCTTGTAAAAGTGGTCTTGCCTGCGCCCATTGTTCCTTTATATGCTATTATATCTCCGCCCTTTAAAAGCGAACCGATTTTCTCGGCAAAAGCTATTGTCTCCTCTGCCGAGTGAGAAATAAAGGTCATTAAAATTCTCCTTAGAAAAGTCCTGTGATGTTGCCGTTGTTGTCGCAGTCAATCTTAAGAGCAGCGGGAGCCTTCGGAAGACCGGGCATTGTCATAATATCACCTGTAAGTGCAACAACGAAACCTGCACCTGACGAAAGTCTTACATCACGAACTGTGATTTCAAAGTTTTCAGGTTTACCGAGTTTAGCGGGGTCATCAGAAAGTGAATACTGTGTTTTGGCAACACAAACAGGAATATCTCCGAATCCGAGGTCTGTGATTTCCTTTATTGCCTTTTCAGCCTGAGCTGTAAAGATAACTCCGTCCGCACGGTAGATTTCCTTTGCGATTATGCCAAGCTTTTCCTTGATAGGAAGCTTTTCGTCATAGATAGGTTTGAAGTTTGAAGGCTTTGTTTCGATAGTCTTGCAAACCTTTTCAGCGAGGTCTGTTCCGCCTACGCCACCCTTAGCGAAGATTTCAGCGAGTGAAACTTCAACGCCCATATCAGCACAGAATTTCTTGATGAATTCAATTTCTGCTTCTGTATCTGTGTGGAATCTGTTAATTGCAACAACAACAGGTGCGCCATACTTCTGCATATTTTCGATATGTGTTTTAAGGTTTACAACACCCTTTTCGAGTGCTTCAAGGTTTTCATTTGTAAGATCAGCTCTTGCAACACCGCCGTTATATTTGAGAGCACGGATTGTTGCAACGAGAACTACGCAAGAGGGGGTAAGACCTGCAAATCTGCACTTGATGTCCATAAACTTTTCAGCACCGAGGTCAGAACCGAAACCTGCTTCTGTGATACAGTAATCGCCGAGTTTAAGAGCGAGCTTTGTTGCTCTTACAGAGTTACAGCCGTGAGCGATATTAGCGAAAGGACCGCCGTGGATGAATGCGGGTGTGTTTTCGAGTGTCTGAACAAGGTTAGGCTTGAGCGCATCCTTGAGGAGTGCTGTCATAGCGCCACAAGCGCCGATATCTCTTGCGAAAACGGGCTTGCCGTCAAAATCATAAGCAACGAGAATGTTGCCGAGTCTCTTCTTGAGGTCTTCAAGGTCAGCCGCAAGACAGAGAATAGCCATAATTTCTGATGCAACTGTAATGTTGAAGCCGTCTTCACGGGGAACGCCGTTGATTTTCCCACCAAGACCGACATTTACAAATCTGAGCGCTCTGTCGTTCATATCCATACAACGCTTGAAGAGAATTCTTCTCTGGTCGATTTTAAGTTCGTTACCCTGCTGAAGATGATTGTCTATCATAGCGCAGAGGAGGTTATTAGCAGCTGTGATAGCGTGCATATCGCCTGTAAAGTGGAGGTTGATATCTTCCATAGGAACAACCTGTGCGTATCCGCCACCTGCTGCACCGCCCTTAATACCGAAAACAGGTCCGAGTGAAGGTTCACGAAGTGCGAGAACTGCGTTCTTGCCTATGCATTTCATAGCTTCAGCAAGACCAACGCTTATAGTTGTCTTTCCTTCTCCTGCAGGAGTAGGGTTAATTGCTGTAACGAGAATGAGTTTACCGTCTTCTCTGTCTTTTACTTCACTGAAAAGTCTTTCTGTAACCTTTGCCTTGTAGTGACCATAAGGTTCAATGTCATCTTCGCTGATTCCGAGATTGTTT
This sequence comes from Oscillospiraceae bacterium, assembly GCA_017828955.1. Lineage (GTDB taxonomy): Bacteria > Bacillota > Clostridia > Oscillospirales > Ruminococcaceae > RGIG4131. The sequence continues at coordinate 3,749 of JAGAJQ010000234.1, read as the reverse complement.
GCAATTTCGGTGATTTTGAGCATTTTCGCCTGCTGAGCAATTTCGATGTCTGTAAGCATTTTTAGTTGTCCCCTTTTCAATAAATTTTCATTGTTTTTTTAGTTACCCTTTGTTGTTTAAGGTGCATAAAAAACACCCAATTTAATTATATCATATATACACAGACAACGCTATTATCATATATGACAAATTATTAGTCGCTTAGTTCTTTTTTATTACACATAAAAGCAAAACAAGGGCATCGGAAATTAACAGAACGACCATATATAAACAAGTAAGGATACCGAGCGATAAACTCAGTACCCTTGATTTGTTTATTACGGATTGTGGGAGGCGACTCGCCTTCCGATACCCTTTATTTTAAGACTTATCATAGAAAACGGCATAGCCTCTGTCTGAATGTGAATAGACACTCATAACAAAACCTATCGCGATATACATACTTACCATAGCCGTTCCGCCGTCGCTTATAAACGGAAGAGGAACGCCGATAACTGGCATAACGCCTAAAACCATTCCTATATTTACAAAACAATGTATGAGCATAAGTGCAAAAACACCCATACAGATATATTTTCCGAGATTATCATTCGCAATATGAGCATTGACAAGAATTTTTATACAGATATAGCATAAAAATCCGACAGTAACCATACAACCTACAAAACCTAAGGTCTGTCCTATATAAGAGAAGATAAAGTCGTTGTGTGCGTCGGGAACATAGAAGTATTCTCCACCGAAAAGTCCTTTTCCGAAAAGTTGTCCCGAACCGAGTGCGATTTTACCCGCCGCCTGCTGGTCACCTGCCGTTGTGTCAAGGTCAGGATTGAAAAGAACGAGAATTCTGTTTTTATGCGTAGGGCCCAAAACAAAGAACCACGCCGCAGCCGCGAGGGCAGGAAGTGCAACTAAAACCGCAACGATATATTTATAAGAAATTCCCGCCGCAAAAACCATAACCGCAACAATAGCAGTAAACACAAGAACCGTTCCGTAGTCGTTCTGAATAAAGATTATTCCCATAGGAACAGCCGCGTGAACTACAAGCAAAAGAAGTTGTATCGGCTGATTTATCCTGTCATCAACCTTTGAAAGATGATATGCAAAAGTGAGAATAAACGCAAGTTTCAGAAATTCAGAAGGCTGAATTGACATAAACCCTATATCAAGCCAGTTTACGTTATTAGAACCTTCTCGACCAAAACCTAAAGGTGTAAAAAGCAAAAGTGATAACAAAAGACAGGCAGGCCCGTATAAAAACCAGAGCTTTACAAATTTTCTGTAATCAAGTGCCGAAAGAACCATAGCTCCTGCCATTCCTATAAAAACGGCAACAAGCTGTTTTTTGTATTCGCTTGTCGTAAGATAGCTGATAAGCCCGTTATGAACAATTGAATATATAAGAACAATGCTGAAAAGAGAACATACGCCGACAATAATGAAAAGCTGTTTATCAAGTTTTTTGAAATATTGCCATACGAATTTAAAAACCGCTTTAAGCATAAAATTCTCCTTTCTTTCCGGTATAAAAAAACCGTCCTCAAGAAAATCCTGAGAACGATTCTACTGGCGGAGACGGTGGGATTCGAACCCACGGGACGTGTTACCGCCCAAACGATTTCGAGTCGTTCTCGTTATGACCACTTCGATACGTCTCCAAAAAGGCGGTTCCGCCTTTATTACATTTCTTCAATTATTGTCTTGAGTTCAAGAAACTCATCTTCGCTGAGAGTAACACCCTTACCCATTTTGTCGTGATCGGGTGACCATTCACGGATATCGTATTTAGGTTCACGATCATTCCAGGAAACGAGGTTGAGTTCTTTTGTCCAGCCCTTTGCGTTTTCGCTGAGAACGCCGATATTTCTGACAATTTCGTATTTAAGTTCTGCCATAACAAATGCTCCTTTGATTATTCGTCGTCTTCAAAAGCGTCAACATCGATTTCGCCTTCGCCGAATTCGTCTTCTTCGTCAATGATTTCGTCGATTTCAATGTCGAAATCTTCACCGCGAAGACCTGCAATCTTTGCGTGACCTGTATAAAAATCGAGCACAGAAAAGCCTTCTCTGTAATAAGGAAGCTGAACTGTAATGTAATGTTCATTCTTGAATATAAGAGTTCCGCAGTATGTCTGTCCCTCTTTATAAACCTTTATTTCATCGCCGATATTTACATCGCCGAAAGTCTGTGCGTAGAAATCTTCATAATTTCCCATAATAAAACCTCCTGAACGCTTTTTAAAATACATCGTTTTCTATTATATAGAAAAAAGAATAATAAGTCAAGAAAAAATTTATTTTATTTTATTCTGAGATGAACAGGAAGCCCGTTTTCCTTGAAAAGATTTACTTCACCCTGAATAAGAGGCATAAAATAATCTATTGCTTCATCTTTTATATTATTACCCTTTTCGTTGATCCATTCGCGTGGGAAAAGTTTTTCCTTATTGGCAATATCTCTTATATCAGCAGAAGAAATTTCAACCGCATAAGGATTGTTTCCTTTTCTCTCAAAAATCATCATTTCGCCCGTGTGTCCCGAAAGGGCATATCTTACAGCTGCAGAGCCTATTTCCTGAGATTCGTCTATATCTGTAAGTGACGCCAAATGACTGCTGCATCTCTGCATAACGTTAAGTTCAACCGATCTTACCTTGCAGGAAAGTTCTGTCGAAATAAGGTTTTCAAGATATTTTCCTACACCTGAAAGATACTTGTGTCCGAAAACGTCAACACAACCCGAAAGACTATCTTCTGCGAGATATTTTCCGTCGGGAGTTTTTATTCCTTCAGAAACGGCAACAATACAAGCTTTGTGATGATTGTGTGCATCCTTTATCTGTTCGAGTATCTGTTCTTTTGTAACAGGAACTTCGGGGAGATATATAAGATGAGGTGCTTCCTCGCCCATTCTTCTCAAAACAGAAGTAGCGGCAGTAAGCCAGCCTGCGTCTCTTCCCATTATTTCGATAACGGTAACAGAAGTAAGTGCATAAACCTGACTGTCTCTTATAATTTCAGCAACTGTTGTTGCTATGTATTTTGCCGCAGAACCAAATCCTGGTGTATGGTCTGTTAAAACAAGGTCGTTGTCTATTGTCTTGGGAATGCCCATTACCTTTATATCTTTTCCGACGCTTTTAAAATAATCCGAAAGTTTCAGAACAGTGTCCATAGAGTCGTTTCCGCCTATGTAGAAAAACGCACCTATATCAAGGCTTTCAAAAACTTCGAGAATTTTTTTATACTGTTCTTCGTTTTCTTCAAAACTTTTAAGTTTAAGTCTGCAAGAACCGAGAACCGTCGAGGGTGTAAGCTTTAAAATCTCAATATCACGATTATCAGAAAGATATTCGGACAAATCAACGGCGTCATTCCGAAGAACACCTTCAATACCGTTTTTAAATCCATAAACTTTCTTGATTTCGTCATTCTTTACTGCTTCAACAAAAACCCCTGCGAGTGAAGCGTTAATAGCGGCGGTAGGTCCGCCTGACTGTGCAACTGCAATATTCATAAATTCAACCACCATATCAGAATTTTTCTTACAGAGCCTACTCCGCAAACGGCTTGTCGCAAAAAACTGCGGCAGGCTGTGTCCTTTTAGATTATATCATCTTAAAGATAAATTGTAAATAGATAATACAACTTTTGGATAAAACACAAAAGGGCAGATATACTTTCTGCCCTTTTAATATACTGTTTTACCATATTTTAAAGTTTTTTACCGCAGGAAGAACAGAAATT
>JAGAJQ010000233.1 GCA_017828955.1 Oscillospiraceae bacterium | reverse complement strand
CTCTGCGTTTCTTTACGGGATGCAGAGACTGCGAAATGGGGAAGAAACGGAGCGAAAATATAATATATAAAAACTTTATCATTTTTCGGAACCTCCTTATATAATTTTTTCAGACTTCTGTGCTATTCTCCTTAACGCACAGAAGTCTGAAGATGACACATTCAAAGAAAATAAAAAAATTTTTAAAAAATAAAACCGATCTGAAACTTCGATCGTCTTATAGGTGTAAGGGGAAAGAAAATCCCTTAAACCAAAATCAGATTTAAAAAGAAAGAGGTAATTTATTATGAGTTCAAAAACAGTAAAAGCAGTAGGAGTAATCATTATAGTAGCACAGGCACTTGTTCTTATCTCAACGCATATGGCAATGGATGACAGAACATTCCAGTATCTTCTTCAGTCAGTAGGAATGGATATGTTTACATATGTAATCTCAAATATTGCAGAAATCTTAATCAAAGCGGTTCCCTTTTTAGCATTGGGAAGTATTCTTGAACATCAGGAAACAAATTCAGAGAAAAATTGCGAAGCAGTCACAATTTTAAGAAGTATCGAAAAGAAAATGGATTAACAGAGAAAGGAAAACCTTATGAAAAACATTATCAGAAAAGTAACACTTTTAAGCATTATTTCAGCAATGGCTGTTTCAATGACAGCATGTAAACCGACAGAAGCACCGATGGAAGTAAAACTTCCCGAAACGACGACAACGGTATGCGAAGAAACAACGATATATGAAGAAACAAGTGTTGCCGAAACAACTCCCGAAGAAACAACAGCGCCCGCGGAAGAAAAGGTTGAAAAAGTCTATGTAAACGGGGAATACTGTGAGAGATATTATGATGTAAACGGCGAAGTCAGAAAAATGGATATATATAAAGAAGACGGCACAACTATCGACAGGTCATATGAAAGAACCTCGGGCGACAACTGGTATTTTACAAAATATAATGAAAACGGAACTATTGTATCGCAGGATCTGGCTAAATTTGTCGGAGAAGGTTCGAGATATATCTTCAAAAGAATGTATAACGAATCGGGAAAACTTATCATAGAAACAAGATTTGATGAAAGCGGAGATATGATAAGTCTTTGTATGTCAGAAGACGATGGTATTACATATACTACCATGCTGATTGATTATTATGATGACAAAAGCACCAGAACGATAAAGAATATCGAACCAGATAAAAGTTATTCCATTGAATATTACAGAGAAAACGGTCCGAGAATTTCGAGATACTGCTATGATACAGAAGGCGTTTTCACACATTATTTTGAATATGACAACAACGAAGACGGAAAAGCAACAAGAACAACAAAATACTCTCCCGATGGGGTTATGATAAATTATTCGTTGATTAAATATGACAAGAACGGAAACCAGACCGAGGTGAAAACCTATACCCCCGACGGAAAACTCATTGAAGAATAAGAAAGGAATTAAAACATATGAAAAATATTATCAGAACAATAACACTTTTAGGAGTAATCTCATCAATGGCTCTCTCGATGACAGCCTGTAAACCTACAAAAGCACCCACAGAGGTGATAATTGACGCTCCTGCTGTAACAACAGTTGAAACAACAGTGACGGAAGAAACGACGGTTGCGGAAACCTTTGAACCGAGAACAGAAAGAAAAGAAGGCGGACTTATTGAAGACAATAATTCTTATAAGATTCTGGAATACGGAACAAGCGGAAAACTTGAAAAATTCAGTGTATACTATGGCGACGGAACGCTGGCAAAATACGGCCTGATAGAATATACCGATGACGGACATGAAATATATCATTATTTCAGAGCAGAAGGAACATTCTATGGCATAAGTAAATATGATGCAGAAGGTAATAAATTGATCGGTACCACCTATAACGGCGTTCCTGCAATGAGTTTTAATGTTTCTGAATATGATTCAAATGGGAACAACACAAAAATGAGTATGTACACATTGGAAGGAGAACTCGATTGGTACATCATAAATGAGTATGATGAAGAAGGTCGCCATATAAGATATACAGAATATGATGCGGACGGAACCTTCATAAGAGAGATTTTATATGATGAAAACGGTTTTCCGATAGGCTGATAAACAAAAATCTCCCCACGGGTAACCGTGGGGAGAGAAAATTATTGATTATTTATATCGTTGTATAAATCGCCTATTTCTGCATAGGTATAGGTTTTTCCTTTGTATGTGACAACGATGTTCGGGCAACTAAAAAAAGAAAGTTCACCTGTGCTTATAACACTATCAGGGATAGTTATTTCTTTTAGATTTTTACAGTTCATAAATGACGCATATCCGATTTCGGTTACTCCTTCAGGAATAACTATTTCAGAAAGGCTTTTGCATTCAAAGAAAGCATATTCGTCGATTTTTGATATATT
>JAGAJQ010000232.1 GCA_017828955.1 Oscillospiraceae bacterium | reverse complement strand
TCTATCGCAACAGAAGGAACAACAGTAGCAAAAATGACAACTGCTGTCAAAACAACAACCGAGGTGAATTTACCAGTTTCATTTGAAGAAGTTGTAAAAGCAGAACTTGAGCAAAACCTCGACATAATCGGAGGTATGTTTGCGGATTTGAATTCGGATGGTATAGACGAGGTGATTTTTTCGGTTGATACTCCTATGGGAATAATGTATACAATCAATTATTTTGTTAATAATGAATTGATTAAAACAGGCGAAATATACTACTTTGGATATTGGTTGAACGAAGATGAAATAAATCCTGAAATAAGGGTATATTCAGATAACGGAATATCTTTTTACTGCACAGAAAAAACATATTCAATAAAAGATGTTGCTTCTGTAAACGGAGTAGAAATAACAGCATATTATCAAATGGATGGAGCATCAACTCCTTGCGAAGTCAATGTTCTGACATACAATAATGCAGATCGTTCGGATGAAGTAATTGTTGAGATGGATGGAATATTCAATCGCACTAAAGAAAAAATTGAAAAATGCGAATTGATAAATGTTTATCCGATAGAAATGCAGTGGAGCAGAAGCGATTATTTGAAGTAATAACAATTATTTATAACGGAGAGAAAAAATGAAAATTTGTGCTGTTGTGCCATCGCTTAATCCCGATGACAGCCTCATAGAAGTAATAACGGGGTTAAAGGAAAAGGGATTTAAAAAAATAATACTCATAAACGACGGCAGTGAAAGTGATGAGTATTTCAATAGACTTAGCGCCGATGAAAGCGTAATTGTTCTTACCCATGAAGTGAACAGGGGCAAGGGCAGGGCTATGAAAACGGCTATGAGTTATTATCTTGAAAATTTAGCAGATGAATATGAGGGTGTCGTTTTCTGCGATGCCGATAATCAGCATTCATCTGCGGATATTTTAAAATGCGCCGAGGCTGTTTCTGAAAACACACTTGTTTTGGGCGTCCGTGATTTCAGCCTCGATAATGTTCCTAAAAGAAGTAAAATGGGAAACAGAACTATGTCTTTTCTTTTTAAGATCATAGGAGGACTTTCTATTTCTGACACCCAGACAGGTCTTCGCGCTATGGGCAATTCTGTTATAAAGGATTACATAAATGTCAAGGGCGAAAGATTTGAATATGAAACCAATATGCTTCTTGAAACCAAGCGTCTCGGAACAGAAATAAAAGAAGTAAAGATAGAAACAATTTATGAAGACACAGAAAATCACAAAAGCAATTTTGATACCTTTAAAGACTCTTTCAGAATTTTTAAAATCCTTATTGCTTTTGTTTCATCGTCTGTAATATCCTGTATTGTCGATGTTCTGATGTTTGCGATTTTTATAAAGGTTTTCGGATTTTTATCTGAGGAAATACAGATTTTTCTTGCAACGGCAATAGCGAGAGTTATTTCTTCGATAGTGAATTATTTTATAAATCATAAGGCGGTTTTCAAAAGCCGTTCAGATGTCAAAGCAACGATATGGCGATACTATCTTTTGTGTATAGTACAGATGCTTTTTGCGTATTTAGGTGTTTATTTACTTGTCCACTTTACGCATTTCAACGAAGTTCTTATGAAGCTTCTTACTGACTTTATACTTTTTCTTGTCAGTTTTCAGATTCAGAGAGATTTTATATTCCAGACAAAAAGGAAGAAATAGGTGTTATGAGAGAAAATGTGATTTCCGCAGAGAATAATGTTTCTAAAAAGAAAAAAGGCGGAAGAATTGTAGGTAGAATATTTATTGTTTTAGGACTAGTAATTCTTTTTCTGCTTTTCTTTATTTTAGGAACAATAACCGTTGTTTTCAGAGGCCCTTCCGAAACCGCAAAGGGACTTTTAGCGACAACTTTAATGGAAACAAGTGCTATGAAATTTGTTCCGAGAATGTATTTTTCGGAAGAAGAGGTTGACCTTCTTTTGAAGAAGAATTCAGCAGTTGCAGTCGATGAAATAACCGATACATCACTTGTTGTTATCGAAAAGAAGGAAGAATTGTCAGAAGAGATAAAGCCCGAAGAGAATATCGAGATAATAGATATATCTTCATCGACATATAAGGGAAAACTTATGATTGTCAAAGACCCTTCGAAAGTAAAGGTTTCTGTTTCGGCAGAAAATTTCGGCGATGGCAAGGGTATGAAAATCGACGAGCACGTTGAAAAAGAGGGCGCAATAGCAGGAGTAAACGCAGGTGGTTTTGCCGATGAAAACGGAATGGGTAACGGCGGTCAGCCTTTGGGACTTGTTATAAAAGATGGCAGAGTTGTTTCGGGTCTTGAAACATACAGTTGTGTTATAGGTCTTGATAAAGACGATAAACTTATTGTAGGAAGTATGAAGGGAACAGAAGCGGTCGAAAGAGGGCTTCGTGATGCCGTTTCTTTCGGGCCTGTTTATATAGTAAACGGAAAAAGGTCTGAAGTTATAGGAACAGGTGGAGGGGTAAACCCCAGAACCTGCATAGGTCAGAGGGCAGACGGCGCTGTTCTTTTACTCACAATAGACGGCAGACAGGCAACAAGCCTTGGTGCAACACACAGCGACTGTATAGATATTTTAGAGGAATACGGCGCTGTCAACGCAGCTAACCTTGATGGTGGTTCTTCAACAAGTATGTACTACGACGGCGAGATACAGAATGTTCCCGCAACAGTTTACGGCCCACGCGATATCCCGACAGCATTTGTCGTTATGCCTTGATTTTGAATGGAGAAAGAAATGAAAACCAGAAATGAAAAAAAGAGCGTTTTTGCTCCTGTTCTTATAATAATTTTTACCCTTCTTTTAATGGCTTCGGTCTGCTTATGGGTTTATCTCTATGGCTTTTTAGAGGCTTATGAGAAAAATGTTCCCATAAACACAGCGAATAAAATCGCTGAGCTCTATAAAGAGGAAAACTTCTCTGAAATCTTTTCTATGCAGGGAATAACCCCCGATAAATTCAATACAATTTCTGAATACGAAAAATTTTTCAGAGAAAAATACGGCGATGATTTTTCATCGGTAAGAGCAGCGAAAATTGCAAAAAGCGGCGATGATGAAGTTTATGCCGTTCTTTTAGGAAACGAAAAACTCTGTGAATTTTTAGTAACAGAAGAGGGCACAG
>JAGAJQ010000025.1 GCA_017828955.1 Oscillospiraceae bacterium | reverse complement strand
GTGATGAGCTTGGACTTTTGGTGTGGATTGACTTTATGTTTGCTTGTGCATCCTATGAGTTGGACGATGCGATTGAAGCAAATATCAGGGCAGAAGTGGTTGATAATGTCAGAAGAATTCGCCATCATGCATGCTTAGCACTTTGGTGCGGTAATAATGAAATGGAAACCCAAACTCTTGACGAAGCATGGGAGCCTTCTATTAAACAGAAATACGACTATATCATTATAGACTGTCCCCCCGAACTCGGACTTTTGACACTCAACGGTCTTTGCGCTTCGGATACTGTTCTTATCCCCTTGCAGTGTGAATTCTATTCACTCGAAGGTCTCGCGCAGCTCGTTGAAACAATAAGACTTGTAAAGCAGAAATACAACCCGACTATCGACGTTGAAGGCATTCTCTTTACAATGTATGACGGAAGACTTAACCTTACAAATCAGGTTGTAAATGAAGTTAAAAAACACTTCCCCAAGAAAGTCTATAAAACAGTTATTCCACGAAATGTAAGACTTTCGGAAGCACCGTCATTCGGAAAGCCCGTTATGTATTTCGATAAATCATCGAAGGGCGCTATGAGTTATGAGGAACTCGGCATTGAATTCCTCAAAAACCAGAAGAAGAAATAAGGAGAGAAGTTTATGGCGAAAAAATCAGGTCTTGGCGATTTCGGCGGTCTTGAAGCACTTTTCGACGACAACTCGACCGATATACAGGTTAAAAAACAGGTAAGGCTTTCGGATATTGAGCCTAACAGAAATCAGCCGAGAAAAGAATTCGATGAAGATACAATAAGAGAACTCGCTGAGTCAATTGAAGAACACGGACTTATTCAGCCTATTCTTGTAAGACCTTTAGACAACGGAATGTATCAGATCGTTGCGGGCGAAAGAAGATGGCGCGCACTCCGTATGCTCGGCTGGCAGGATAAAGAAATCCCCGTTGTTATAAAAGAACTTGACGATGAAGAAACAGCTAAAATCGCACTCGTTGAAAATGTTCTGCGTGAAGACCTTAACCCCGTAGACGAAGCGAAAGCATACTGTGAACTCATTGAAAAATATGATATGACACAGGAAAGCGTTGCGAAGCTTGTCGGAAAAGCAAGATCCTCTGTTACAAACTCTATGAGAATCTTAAAGCTCCCCGAAAATGTTGTTACTATGGTTCGTGACGGCGATCTTTCGGCGGGTGCCGCTAAAGCACTTTTACCCCTTACCGATGAAGAAAAGATTTCAGAACTCGCGATTAAATCCTCAAAGGGCGAAATGACAGTAAGACAGCTTGAAAAGGCTGTTGCTAAACTTTCTGAACCCGAAAAGGAAAAGAAAGAAGAAAAGCCGAAGAAAAATCAGACATACTACAAGGAAATGGAAATTGCACTTTCAGAAAGCCTTGAAAGAAAAGTCAAGGTTACTTACGGCAACGGCAAGGGAAAACTCGTTATCGACTTTTTCGATAAGGAAGATCTGAAAGCCATAGCAGAAATGCTTACAAAAGAATAAATTAACATTTTTATAAAAGAGGTTGAAAACTATGTTAGACATTAAACGCATCAGAGAAAATCCCGAAGAAGTAAAGGCAAAGCTTAAAACAAGAAATGCCGATTACGACGCTTTTGTTGATGAAATCCTTTCTATCGACGCCGAAAGAAGAAAAATCTCAACAGAGGTTGACTCACTCAAAGCAGAACAGAACAAGGTTTCAAAGCAGATTCCTATGATGAAGAAAAACGGCGAAGATACAACTGCCGTTATGGCTGAAATGAAGGAACTTTCTGAAAAGATAAAGTCTTTCGATGTTAAGGTTACTGAACTCGAAGAAAGACAGAAGCTTCTTCTTCTTACAATCCCCAACATCCCCTCAGACACAACACCCATCGGCAAGGATGACAGTGAAAATGTTGAAATCAGAAAATGGGGCGAACCCAAGAACTTTGATTTCGAACCAAAGGCACACTGGGATATCGGTAAGAACCTTGATATTTTAGACCCCGAAACTGCTTCAAAGGTAACAGGCGCAAGATTCCATTTCTATAAGAAACTCGGCGCTAAGCTTGAAAGAGCGATTATCAGCTATTTCCTCGATACACATACAGAAAACGGATATACAGAAATCCTCCCTCCCTATATGGTAAACAGAGCTTCAATGACAGGTACAGGTCAGCTTCCTAAGTTCGAACAGGACGCATATAAGCTCGTTAACGCAGAAGACAATAAGGATACAGACTATTTCCTCATTCCTACTGCCGAAGTTCCCGTTACCAACTATCACAGAGATGATATTCTTTCAGCAGACCAGTTACCTATCAAATACTGCGCATATTCAGCTTGTTTCAGAGCGGAAGCAGGTTCAGCGGGAAGAGATACAAGAGGACTTATCCGTCAGCATCAGTTCAATAAGGTTGAACTCGTTAAGTTCACAACTCCCGAATCCTCTTGGGATGAACTCGAAAGCCTCACAAACGACGCTGAAAGAGTTTTACAGGGACTCGGTCTCCCTTACCGCGTAGTAGCACTCTCAACAGGCGATATCGGTTTCTCATCAGCTAAAACTTACGACATCGAAGTTTGGATGCCCTCATATGGCAGATACGTTGAAATCTCAAGCTGTTCTAACTTTGTTGACTATCAGGCAAGAAGAGCGAACATCAAATACAGAGCTGCAAACGGCGAAAAGCCTCAGCTTGTTCACACACTCAACGGCTCAGGCGTTGCAGTAGGAAGAACAGTTGCTGCTATCCTTGAAAATTATCAGCAGGCTGATGGAAGCGTAGTTATCCCCGAAGCTCTCCGTGGCTTTATGGGAACAGATATCATCAAGTAAGGCGAAATTATGGAAATAAATCTTTCAGAGAATATTTTTGAAAAGGATATAACATTCCTTTTCCCCGATGCCGATTATATGGGCAGAATAAAGCTTTCAGCACTTTTCAGAGCGTTTGCTGATATAGCGGGTGACCACTACATAGCGAGAAATTTAGACTATGATTTTCTCAGAAAAAACGACTATGTTTTTCTTATGTCGAGACTTGCGCTTAAAATCCATAAATATCCCGAATCGAAGAAAACATATAGGATTTCTACATGGGAATATGCACACAAAGGCGCTATGTTTATGAGAGCGAGCGAGATGAGAGATGAAAGCGGAAATCTTCTCTGCGAATCTGAAGCGGGCTGGGTTTGTATGAGTGTTTCTGAGCATAGGATTTTAAGACCCAAGGAGTTTAAGTTTTTATGCGAAACAACGGATAAATCGCCCTCGGTTTCTATCGGAAGAATAAATATGAAAGAGGAAAATTTCTGCCGTGAGTATCTTCCGAGAATGACGGATATCGATATGAACGGACACGTCTATAACGGCGTTTACGGCGATATTGTCCAGAACTCGCTTTCGAAAGAGGATTTCGAAAAAGGCTTCTCTGAAGTAAAGATAAACTATATGAACGAAATCACCCTCGGCGAAAAAGTTTCTGTTATGACAGAAAGTTCCGATAACGGAATTATCGTGAGAGGTAGAAATAAAAATACAGTTTGTTTTGAATTTGAAGGTATGTATAGATAAAATAAAGACGAACCCCCAAGGGTTCGTCTTTTTTATCTGATTAACGTCACCGTTGCTAAAATTTACCTCTTTATCGCTTTAAAGTTTGTGTGGAATTTACTTGCAAAATATGACGGAATATGTTATAATAACTTGCAAAAGAGGTTTTTTATATGAAGAAGATAAATATAGTAACAGGTCACTATGGTAGCGGAAAGACCAATTTTTCGGCAAACTTGGCGGTTTCGCTTGCTGAAAAAGGCGAAAAGGTAACCGTTGTTGACCTTGACATTGTAAACCCCTATTTCAGAACAGCCGATTTTACAGAGCTTTTCGGCGAAAACGGCGTCGAACTGATAAAGCCGATGTATGCGAATACCAACCTTGACATTCCCGCGATTTCTTTCGATTTAGAGAGAATAGCAACCGATGAGGGTTATCTCATCATAGATGTCGGCGGTGATGATGACGGCGCTCTGGCTTTAGGGCGTTATGCAAAGGCGTTTGAGCCTTTTTCCGAACAGATTGATTTTTTCTATGTAGTTAATCGTTTTCGTTATATGGACGACGGCGTTGAGGAATGTTCAGCCCTTCTCCCCGAAATCGAAAGATGTTCGAGAATGAAAGCAACGGCAATTGTCAACAACTCAAATCTCGGAAAAGAAACAACCGCCGAAACGATAAAAGAGGGTATCATATTCGCTGAAAAGGTTTCAGAAAAAACGGGGCTTCCGATTTTCTGCACAACAGCACTTCCCGACATAAAAATTTCGGGAGAGAATATAATACAGAATAAACTTTTTGTAAAACCCGTATGGGAAGAATAAAAATCCCATTCTGATAAAATTTCATTAAGGAGATGAAACTATGGAAAAGATGTCAGTCATTTTCGACAGATGTAAAGGTTGCGGACTCTGCGTTTCCGCCTGCCCTAAGAAAATCGTCGAACTCAACAAGGAAAAGAGAAACGCAAAGGGTTATTTCCCTGCTTACTGCACAGACCAGGAAGCTTGTATTTCCTGCGCAATGTGTGCTACAATGTGCCCCGACTGCGCTATCGTAATCAACAAGTAAAGAGAAGATTTTTATAAAAGGAGTTGAACACTTTGGAAAGAAAACTTATGAAAGGTAACGAAGCCCTCGCAGAAGCCGCTATAAGAGCAGGTTGTAAGTGTTTCTTCGGTTACCCTATCACTCCCCAGACAGAAATCTCTGCATATCTCGCAAAGAATTTCGCAAAGGCTGGCGGACTTTTCTTACAGGCGGAATCTGAAATCGCCGCTATCAATATGGTTCTCGGCGCTGCTTCAACAGGCGTAAGAGTTATGACATCTTCATCCTCACCGGGAATTTCACTTAAATCAGAAGGTATCTCATACATAGCAGGTTCTGACCTTCCCGCAGTTATCATCAACGTTCAGAGAGGCGGCCCCGGTCTCGGCGGAATTCAGCCCTCACAGGCAGACTACTGGCAGGCAACAAAGGCTTTGGGTCACGGTGACTTCCAGCTTCTCGTTTACGCTCCCGCTTCTGTTCAGGAAATGGTTGATATGGTTGTTACTGCATTCGATAAAGCGGATCAGTACAGAATGCCCGCTATGATTTTAGCAGACGGTTTCCTCGGTCAGATGATGGAACCTATCGCATTCCCCGAAATCAAGTCTGAAACTGTTGAAAAGCCCTGGGCTACAACAGGTCACGGCAACAAGAGAGCACACAACATCGTAAACTCTCTCTATTTAAAGCCCGAACAGCTTGAAAAGAATGTATTTGAAAGATACGAAAGATATGAAAAAATCAAGGAAACAGAAACAGATGCCGAAATGTATCTTACAGACGACGCTGAAATCACACTCGTGGCTTACGGCGCAACTGCAAGAGTTGTTAAGTCTGCTGTAAATATGGCAAGAGAACAGGGCATCAAGGCAGGTCTTGTAAGACCCAAGACACTCTGGCCTTTCCCTGTTAAGCAGATAAAAGAAGCTGCAAAGTCAGCAGAAAAATTCCTTGTTGTTGAAATGTCAATGGGTCAGATGATTGACGATGTCAAGCTCGCACTCAACTGCTCGAAGCCCGTTGAATTTATGGGAAGAACAGGCGGTATGATTATGAAGCCCGCAGAAGTTCTCGAAGAAATCAAGAAAATCGGAGGTAAGAAGTAATGGCTGTTGTATTTGAAAGACCAAAGTCCTTAGTTGATGTGTCAACTCATTACTGCCCCGGTTGCACACACGGAATTATCCACAGAATTCTCTGTGAAGTTATTGATGAAATGGGCATCGAAGGCGACACAATCGGTGTCTGCCCCGTTGGATGTTCTGTTATGGCTTATGACTATTTCGGTTGCGATATGATCGAAGCACCTCACGGTCGTGCTCCCGCTGTTGCAACAGGCGTTAAGCGTGCTAATCCCGATAAGTTCGTATTCACATATCAGGGTGATGGTGACCTTGCCGCTATCGGTACTGCTGAAACAGTTCACTCAGCAACAAGAGGAGAAAATATCGTTATCATCTTCGTTAACAACGGAACATACGGTATGACAGGCGGTCAGATGGCTCCTACAACTCTTCCCGGTCAGGTTACACAGACAACACCTTACGGACGTGATCCCAAGATTCAGGGTTACCCTGTAAGAGTATGCGAAATGCTCTCAACTCTCGACGGAACAGCACTCGCACAGAGAGTTTCTGTTGACAGCGTTCCTCACATAAGAGAAGCAAAGAAGGCTATCCGCAAGGCTTTTGAAAATCAGAAGGAAAAGAAGGGCTTTTCTATCGTTGAAGTTCTTTCAACCTGCCCTACAAACTGGGGACTTTCTCCTACAGAAGCAATCGAAAGACTCAGAAACGAAGTAATGCCATATTACCCTCTCGGTGTTTATAAGGATAAGGAGGGCGAAAACAATGACTAATGAAATTATTCTCGCAGGATTCGGCGGACAGGGTATCCTCTTCGCAGGAAAGGCTTTAGCTTACGGCGGACTTATCGCTGAAAAGGAAGTTTCATGGCTTCCCTCTTACGGCCCTGAAATGCGTGGCGGAACTTGTAACTGTTCTGTATGCGTTTCTGATGAACCCATAGGTTCTCCCCTCGTTAACGACCCCGACCTTTTAATCGTTATGAACACACCCTCTTTCGAAAAGTTTATAGGAACAGCAAGAAAGGGTGCTAAGGTTTTCGTTGACTCAACAATGGTTGATGTCAAGAGTGACAGAAAGGATGTAGAATGCTTCTACCTTCCCGCAACACAGCTTGCAACAGATAACGGTTTGAACGGTATGGCAAATATCATTCTCCTCGGAAAACTCATCAAGGAAACAGGAATTCTTGACCTTGAAACAGTTGAAAAGGCGATGGCAAAATGTATTCCTCCCAAGAAGGCAAATCTTCTTGAAGCGAATATGAAGGCTATTAAGATAGGTATGAATTATAAAGACTAAAAAATGTCCCCCACGGAATGTGGGGGATTATTTTTATGCGTATTATGTTTCGCTGTCGGCTGTTTCACAGCCTTTAACAGCGACCATACAGAAAAGCAGATAGTTTCGCACTCTGCGAAGTGCGACTTACTTTCTGCTTATACAGAAAGTAAGCAAAGATATACTCTTGACAGAGGGTCTTTCCGACCTTAACGGTCGCTGAATTTTCGCTTTTTGATGCGAAAATTCTCTGTATTAAGTCGCTCGGCGACAGCATACGAAACGCTTGCGATAATACGTCTTTCCTTTCTACGCAGATAGATATTATACGCTCGCTCGTTATTTCTTTTATATATTTCTGATAACTAATGAGCATATATAAAAAGTTGGTGCGTGCGAAACAAAAAATCTATCCTATGCAGTAACGCACTTTTTATTGCATTTCCACATAAAATATGTTACAATAGAATATATATGCCATCTGGGGAGGTATTACAATGGAACTTACCGAAAAAACCATAAGAGAAGAACTTGTCTATGAAGGCAGAGTGTTTAATGTTTACAGCAATACAGTAACTCTCCCCGACGGCAGAGAAGCACCGAGAGAGTTTATAG
>JAGAJQ010000231.1 GCA_017828955.1 Oscillospiraceae bacterium | reverse complement strand
GGAAAAGGGCATACTGAAAACTATGCGAAAAAGGCTGTTTCGGTTTCGCTCGGGCACGAAAGGCTTGAAGTAACGAATATTTATCTTGCGAGGAAATAAAGACAGACGGAAGTGTGTAAAATGCGCACTTCCGTCTTTTATGTATGGTTTTATACACCCGAAAGAAAAAGATTTTTTTCAACAATTTAATTTTTTTTATTTTTTTTTAAAAATTTTTTCAACAAATTTGATTTTTGGCGTTTTTTCGCTCAAAAAGTGCCTGTTTTGCATAAATTTATACATTTGAGTTTTTAAGACCTGAAAAGCCTCTCCGACTTTTCTTAAATCCCCTATTTTCCTATTGACAAAATGACTTGGATAATATATAATTAACTTTAAAGTAAATTACTTTTATTTCACTTTAAGGAGATGATATTATGCGTGAAGTCTTTATCGGAAGAGAAAAAGAACTTTCGGATTTAAACGAACTCTATTCACAGGACAAGTTTCAGCTTTTCGTTCTGTATGGTCGCAGGCGCGTCGGCAAGACAACTCTGCTCAACGAATTCTGCAAGGATAAGGATACCATTTTCTACTCCGCAGAACAGAGTAACAATAAGCTCAATCTTGAAAAGTTCTCATCACTCGTTTTTAACTTCTATGGAGAAAACAATTTAGAACCTTTTTCGTCGTGGACTAACGCATTGTCATATATCGATGAGCGTCAGAAAGGCAAAAAGCTTGTGCTTGTTATCGACGAGTTTCCCTATCTTGTAAAGAAAAACAAGGCTCTGCTTTCAGAACTTCAGCATCTTATCGACCATAAGCTTACAAACGGAAATCTTTTTATGATACTCTGCGGAAGTTATATGGGATTTATGGAAAAGGAAGTTCTCGGCTCAAAGAGTCCCCTTTTCGGAAGAAGAACCGCACAACTCCATATGAAACCATTTAATTATCAGACAAGTTCAAAGTTCCTTGAAGGATTTTCTGATACAGAAAAGCTTGAACTGTATGGTGCATTCGGAGGTACTCCCTTATATCTGCAACAGATAAATGCTGATGAAAGTTTTGAAGAAAACATAAAGAAATCGTATCTTAAAGTAACTTCATATCTTTATGAAGAAGCTCTGTTGCTTCTTCGTCAGGAAGTTCAGGAGCCGGGCGTTTACAGTGCAATCATCGAAGCCATTGCAAGCGGACACACAAAGGCAAATGAGATTTCTACAAAAATCGGCGAAGACTCTGCGAAGTGTCTGAAATATATAAAGACCTTATGCGAACTCGGAATACTGCATAAAGAAACGCCATTCGGAGAAAAGGAATCCTCACGAAAAACAATTTACGGCATTTCTGATTTTATGTTCAGATTCTGGTATAGATATGTTTTTGCAAACAGAACTCTTATCGAAACGGGTGCACAACAAGCTGTATGGGCAAAGCGTATTGAGCCCGATTACAACACTTATATGGGACTTATTTTCGAAAAAGTCTGCACAGATTATCTCTGTGTCAAGAATGCAAACGGCGAACTTCCCATACTCTTCACCTCTGTCGGAAGATGGTGGGGAACTAATCCCGTTACTCACGGTCAGGAAGAAATCGACCTTGTTGCAAACGATGGAAAAGATTATATTTTCGGTGAATGCAAATGGCGAAACGAAAAACTCGACCTCTCCGTGCTCCGTGAACTGAAAGAGAAAGCCAATATATTCTGTAAAAACAGAAGCAGCACCTATTATGCGCTCTTCTCGAAATCGGGATTTACCGAAGCCGTGATAAATGAAGCAAAATCCGATAGAAACATTATGCTCTTTGATTTGAATGAGATTATGAATTTCTGATAAAATAACCGCCTGAATGTATTCATTCAAGCGGTTATTCCTTTGCCTGAAGCAAGAAAGAAAACATAACCTGCTCTTCTGTAGAAAATGAAAACTTATCGCGTTTGTTTTCTTTCTGCTGTAAAAACGCAAGCACTTTCCCCAATATATAAATAATATAAAAAAATAAAAAAGATTTAATTTTCGAAAAAATCATCTTATTTTTCACTTTTTCGTTAAAATAATTATTTTTATTTTAAATATATTCTGTTTACACAATTAAGTCCTTTCGGAATATCAAAGGAATTTCTTGTGCAGAATATATACGAAAGGGTGATTCCTATAAGAATCTCGATTAACGACGACATCAAGGTCGTTCAGTTCTGGTTTACAAGAGAAGAAGGCGAAGCAGAAAACCGCCGACAGATAACAGATGAACTTTTCAAGAAGTTAGCTCCCGATGATAAGTACAGAAAGGTAACCTATATCTCAGGAAGCGGTGATCTTTTCTCTTCAACAAACGAACTGATAAGACAAAACTTTCAGAAAAGCATTATGAGAAATGAATGATTGCATACCTTCCTCCTTGCAATCAAAAACCACGCCCAATTTCAAGCGTGGTTTTTTCTTTACATTCAGGGTTAAAGCCTGTTATCCACCATTGTGGATTTTCAGGATGCCAGTTGAAAAGAGTAGTATATTATTCGACATATCGCCCAATAGTTATTTTACTGTCAAAATCTGTTTCTCCGTTTTCGCATTTGTATATGATCATATTAGACATTCCTATATTGTCTACATTTTCCGTATCAACTGACCGATATGCAAATATAATCAAATATTCTTCGTTTTTGTCTGTAACAACATTTTCAATTCGCAAAGAAAATTCGTTCTTTGTTGTTATTCCTTCATTTACTTCGTTTCCTTCGCTACTCAATTTAACATCATAATCTGTAATATTTCCATCTATAAAATTGAATGCTGATAGTATTTCTTCGTCAAGTTTATTATGAGTTGATGTTATTTTATCACAGAATATGTTTTTTAATCTTTCGGAATTGTCATTATTAAAACAAGCAACTATTTCTTTCGCCAATTCTTTTTTAGAATTCGGCTTATTGTCTGTTGACTTGGAACATCCAAAAAGCGTAAAAGAAAGACAAATTAACACGATTACACATATTACCCTTTTCATCTAATCAACCCTCCATCACACCAGCATATCCAAACAGTTCTGACAATGGCTTCTTCATCGTCGCCGTGTTCAATGCATTTTCGAACATATTTGCCAAATCATTTTATTCTATTTCAAAAAATCATTTGATTTTATTATATATATTTTCATAAGTTCCGTTCTCCTGTTGTCTAATTCGGAATTTCCAATTTGTACATCAAATTTAAAGAAAAATCTATTCGATATCTCATCTTCTAACGATTTTAATTCTTCTTTATCTTTATGTTCTTTCAAAAATGAAATCCATTCTCTTGCTTCACTTTCATTTTGAGCAAGCACATAATCCTTTTCTTCTTTTCTCATTATAACGATAGTTTCAATCAACTCATCAAGTATTTTTATTAATTCTCTATGTTGCTGTTGATTAATAATATCCATAAAAATTCCTCATTTCTATAAATTATTAATATTAATTACCCCATCTTACTTGCTATTTCTTTATCAAGTTCCTGTTGTTCTTTCAGAGTCTTTTCAGCATAATCGTTAACATTTATTAAAACGCTTATATGCTGTTCAAGATTCTGTTCAAACATTTTGGCATTCTGAGAAAAAGCATTGCAAAACTCACCGCTGGAATTAGACACAAAATTATTATTCTGTGTTTTGATTTCTTCAAGTATATCTGTAAGTTTTTCTTTGAGACTCAATACGCTTTTGTTAACTCTATTCATATAATCTTTATTTATCAATATGTCATCTGTCATAATTTATTCTCCTTTTTAATCATTCCTAATCGCCCTTATATCCCCAGATAACATCCACCTTTTTGTTACCATCCTCAGAATAAATTGTATCCCATTCATCATCCCAGCCCTGAGGTTTGCTTTCAGCTTCGCAGTAAACGGTTATGTTGTCTGTATGATTGAATACCGTTGCTCCCATTTCTGTTACACCTTTCGGAATAACAATGCTTTCAAGCAATTCACATCCATCAAACGCTGATTCTCCTATACTTTCAACTTCATCAGGAATTATAATTTCTTCGAGCGAACAGCAACTATAAAAAGCGTTATCGGGAAGATATTTCATATTATCGGGAAGAATGATTTCTTTCAAATTGTTACAACCCGCAAAAGCATATTCCCCATAGCCTTCAACAGTTTCGGGAACTATAATTTTTTCAACAACAGAATTGCGGTATTCCATATAACCGAAAGATTGCGATATATATTTTACATTATCGGGAATTGTCACTTCTTTTGAACTACCCTTATAATTTATCAGCACGCCGTTTCCGACAACAACAAAATCTTCGGGATATTCTCTCCAGAATGATGTTTCAAAAAATGCAAGATTTCCGATTTCTTCAACAGTTTCGGGAATTGAAATCCCTGCAAGATTTTCACAGTACATAAACGCTCCGTCGCCTATACTTTTCACACTTTCAGGAATATCAATTTCAGCAATCGGACACTCTGCAAAAGACGCGTCACCTATAAATTCAATCCCTTCGGGAAGATATACATCAACCAGATTTTCGCAGCCATCAAAAGCCTGAAAACCTATTGTTTTAACAGAAGAAGGGATTTCAACGCTTGTTATATCAGAATTCCAGCCGAATGCCTTTTCGCCGACAGAAACAACAATCTCTCCATCGGGATTTCTGCTCGGAATAACAAGGCGAGAATCGGTATATGTTCCCATTCCTGTAACTATACAGGTTCCGTTGCCGTTGCTCTTATATTCAAGTTGTTCTGTGTTTTCATTTATATCTGAAGTTTCTGATACCGAAACAGTTGTAATCTCTTCCTGTTTTACAGGCACGGATACACAACCCGTAAGCATCGCTATCATAAACAAAGATAAAATAAGTTTTTTCATTTTCTGCTCCTTTTAAAAATCAATTCTCATAATCTTCTCCCTCGTCGATTTTATGTTCGGGAAGTTCTGACGCAAGAACATCATCTTCGGTCTTTTCAAGTATCTCTTCTGTCGATAATGTGAGCCATTCATCGACTGTCATAGAAAGTGTTTTGATACAAACGGGAACAGGCTCTGTTTTCTCGTAAAATTCTTTGATAACTTTTTCGTATGTTTCTTTTGTTACAAGATTATCTTTTATCGGCTCGTGTTCTATCCTCGAATTTACATATTCTATCGGAGTGTCAAGACCTTCTGCGGCAATATCCCCAACAAAATAAAAGTAGGTCACTTCTTTTTTCACCCTGTCGTCAAAATATGCATTCCCCAATAAATATTCGCCGCCGACATATCTGCCGTTTTCAAACTGCGAATAAAAAAGAAACTGATTATCAGGCTGATAAATGTATATTTCTTCTCCTGAGGCTAATCTGTATTTATTCGCACCGCTTATATGTCCCCATTCCCTCATTTCTTCAACGGTTTTTGTTGCTTCATTATAGTTTTTTATCCATAATTCCGGATATCTGAGCGAGGCTTCATATTTTCCGTCATCATCAAAATCACAGAAAAAGACGCTGACTTCTTCCGTGGGATTTTCAGAATAATTATCTTTAAAATATTCCTTGTAATATTCTATATACTCAGAAAGAAGTTCTTTCTCTGAAAGTTCTTTGGTTTCAAGTTTTGAGGTATCAACAATCTCGGATGTTATTTCCGCTTCAAATGTCATCTCTGTTACAGAGGTTTCTTCAATTGTCATAGGTTGTGTTGCGCAGGCAGTAAGCGTGGATATCACAATAAATATCACAATAAGTTTTTTCATTTTCTGCTCCTTTTGTCAATTTGTTTTTTGTTATACGCTTTTATTAACGCTATTCATAGCCTCTGTATTTATCAATATTTCATCTGTCATAATTTAGGCTCCTCTGCTATTTGTTTTAAAATTTTCTGTATTTTTCTTTTTCAGAGTCATATACATAACATATTTTTTGGTATTCCGCTGTTTCGCGATAGAAATACTCAACGACAATATTTCTCATATCAGTATCCGATTCTTCTATATTTACAAAAATCAGCGGATTATTTCTGATGTTGAGAAGAAAAATTTCATCTTCTAAAGGTATCAGTCCGTCTTCACCATCAACACTCAATGGGTCAGAATTTATAGGGAGAATTCTTTTTGTTATCAATTCAGAATAAACATTTCCAGGAAGAGTTTGGAGCCTTTTAAGCCCATTTTCAACATATGTAAGTTCTTTTGTGTAACCTATACATTCCTGAACAGTAGGAAGGCTTTCATATGTTTTCAAAGATTTATCCTTTATAAGAGGGCTGTTCCAGTCGATTTCTTTGGTATTCAATAATCCATCATTATCATAATCAGCCTTGCTGTCAAAATCCACAGGCAAAGGCTCAAGCCCTGTTGCAACAAGAATCTGTAAGGGTTTTTCTTTAAATTTATTCAAAACTTACATTCTTATCTCTTTCGTGATAATCGCAGTCTATATCCATTTTCTTCACTCTGTAAATATATACTTTACCTGTATTTTCTTTACAAAGAACAACCTTGCCGATATATTGTTTCGGGAAAACAAACATAACACGATTTTTTGTTTTTTTTGGAGAGTATGTTATCCCTTTCAATTCATGACCGAATGTGACTATATATGTATAATTTTCATAGTCAAAATCCGAAAACTTTACTCCGTAATTCCTCAGATATTCCTCGGTGAAAAATCCGTTGTATTTTTCATCACGCAGAGAAAACCAGTATGTGTTATCGTCTGTATTATCGCAGGTTTCGTAATAAACCAGAGTATAATCAAGATTATAATCCTTGTTATAAAAGATAACCCCTGTTATCAATACAACAATAACGACAATAGGGATAATAAAAAACAATGCCTTTTTCATATTTTATGTTCTCCATTCTCTTCCTAACGGATTACTGTATCTAACATACTTATCGTTACAATAAACCCAATAATATTCTGCCCAATATCCTATTCCATCGTGTAAAACAGGTTTTTTAGAAAAAGGTAACCACATTCTAAAATAATCAACACTATCTCCATTTACAGCAATTACTTTTTCCCCATTGACACGCTTAGACAACTCCCATGCCATAGTAGTATCATAGTCGTTCGAATATGTCCCACCGTGACATGAATATAAATATAGTTTTCCAGTAATGTTGTAGATATTTAATTTAGAAATATCAGTTATATTAACATCTTCACCAAAAAAGTAAAGTTGGCACACTCCACCATGACAAAACAAATGAATATCATCCACATAATCGGTCATATCATTCCAATTACTAACAACTTCATCATATTTTTGCACATATACTGTTTGTATAATATCCCCATCATCTGCATACGCTTTCATCCACTCTGCCTGTTCTATAAAGTCATGACCTTTTCTTGAATATACATAATAATAATCAGTATAATTAACTCTTAATGGTTCAGCATAATATGTATAAGTCTCATCATAATCATCATATCCATCCTCATCTCCGTCAATGCTCAACGGGTCAGAATTTATAGGCAAAATACGACTATTCATAGCTTCATTATATGCTTTTTCAGTATAATATTTAAACCTATTAAGCCCATTTTCAACATATGTAAGTTCTTTTGTGTAACCTATACATTCCTGAACTGTAGGCAGGCTTTCATATGTTTTCAAAGATTTATCCTTTATAAGAGGGCTGTTCCAGTCGATTTCTTCGGCATTCAATAATCCGTCATTATCATAATCATCCTTGCTGTCAAAATCCACAGGCAAAGGCTCAAGCCCTGTTGCAACAAGAATCTGTAAGGGTTTTTCTTCTTCGGGGATAAGCTTAGAAGAATCAAGGTCGAATTTCATAATGATTTCCTGTCGGTTAATGTAGCGTCTGATATAATCTTCATAATAATAAGAATCATATGCAACGACATTACAACCTGCATCTACAATTTCAGGATCGCAAGAAAAGCCCTGATTCCATGTCTTTATCCTTAATTTGTCTTCTAAAACAGATAATGCAGGAGAATTGATTGCTGTCATATATTCTTCCGAAAGATCAACAGCATCTCTTTGACGATCTTCAGAATTAAGATACTCAATAAGCATTTTGTCTGTAATATCAGAACAGATATCCTCAGGGGTTATGTTGTCGAGAATTTCTTCAAATTCTTCGGTTGTTTCGGCATATTCCTTACCGCTGTCGGTAGTAACATATCCGCCATCGGTGTTGATAAGATAAAAATGATAATCTCCAGTTGATAATTCCCATCCGTAATTCTTTTTAATCATTTTTCTTAATTCGGGCAATCCGGATTCACTTATCGAAGTATGATAGAATGCGTGATAATATATTTCGATAAATTTGTTTTCTACATCAAGGCTCATCAGAGCAGGGGTATTTTCGTATGTTTCGATTTCTTCTGAAACAGAAACATATTCTTCTGTTTCAGAAACGCTGTTATCGTCTGAAACCCCTATACTCTCAAACCATTTTTCCATATCGATAAGGCAGTATGTTCCGACCATATCAACATCAGTATAAACCATATTGTTTTCAATGTCAAACTTTGTTTCAATCGGAAGCAGGATGTTTTCTTCCTCAAAATATCTGAAAATATTAAGGCGCTTTATGCCACTCAGTTCTTCACAGTCAGAGTATGTTCCGAGAGTGTTTTCAAGGTATTCATCCTTTATCTCAAAATTCACCCTTACTTCTTCTACCGAGAGACCCGATGCATAGCTTATTTCGGGGATAGTTCCGAGAACGGCGTCACTCTGTATAACTGCGCTGTAACCACTTTCCGAAACGGAAATACTGTTTTCTGCGTTACCCGCAGCAGAGATATCTATTGACATAGAAAATGCATTGTCTTCTGTATTTATATGAGACATAATGTCGCTGTCAGAAGTGATTTTCTGTTCAAAAATTCTCTCGCTGTCAGGAGTTCCGTCTGTTGAAGAATCAAGAGGGTTGAGACCTAAAGTGATTTCGTCGCCGTCCCCGATGTTATCTTCATCGGTGTCGTATTTAACAGGGTCTGTTCCGTAAGTTCCTATTTCTTCTCCGTCTGTGAGACCGTCGCTGTCTGTGTCGTCACATAATGGATTTGTTCCGTTATCGAGTTCGTATCTGTTTGAAAGACCATCGTTGTCGGGGTCTGCATCTCCATCCGATGTTCCCGAAACGATGCTGTCGTAAACTACGGGGTCTGTTCCGAGGAGATATACTTCCTCATAATCGGTAAGGTCGTCATTATCGGTATCGGAAAGATTTTTATCCGTTCCGACAGCGTCTTCTATGTAGTCATAAAGTCCGTCATTATCGCTGTCGATAAAATCAACTGTATATCCTGTGGGAGTCATCATCACAACAAAAGGTTCGCTTTCGGCAGTCTGATTGCCGTTTGTCTGTCTTACCTTTATATACTTCTTTACAAAATCCGCAGGAATAGAATAATTGTCAGCGTTCTGAACGCTTCCTGCTACAGTATATTCTTCATTATCATCAGACATAAGAATTTCAAAAGTCCCTTCTGTCTGTGTACTCATCCATAAAATATCAATGGTTTCTGTTTCTTTTATACATTCTCCGAATGCAGCAATAAACATTTCTCCGACAGGCTCCTGAACCTCTGGTAGAGTATCGTCAATAACAACCTCTGAAAGAGTAACACCGCTTATTTCGGGTGTTTTTCCTTCTTCCTTTATGCCGACAATTCCTATTGTTACGGAAGAACCGGGCTGAATAGGATTTATCCATGCTTCACTTGCAACGGTGTATCTTCCGTCAGTATTTTCAAGAAGTCTGCAATCCCAGATATCCGAAACAGTAAAGTTGCTGTCAAAAGAAAATCGCCATGCTTCAATCGGAGAGTCTGAAACATTGGATACTATGAGTTCAGCTTTGAATCCTGTATCCCATTCCTCCGTTATATCAAGCACGGCAGTATAATTTTCTTCTTTTGTGTCAACCCTTTTTGAACATAACTCAAATTTTTCGGGAACAGACAGATTTTCTCCCGAAAGTGTATATCCGAAAGTTACGCTCTCATTGGGTGCGATTTCATAGTTATATCCTGAATTTTTTATGAGGTAAACGGTTTCTTCATCTGATACAGAAACGGCGTTCCAGAGTCCTAAAATTTCTCCCTTTGCATCATACTTCAACGCCCAGTTAAGAATTGATTCTTCACCTGTATTTGTTATTTTCACTTCCACAGACTGATTGCCTGTCCATTCGTTTGAAACAATATATTCAACTGTATAACCTTCGTATGTATATGTTTCAGTTCCCGTCTTTGCATATACAGGAATGCTTTCAAACATAAACATCACCATGACAAGTGAAAGAATTCCCGAGACAAATCTTTTGAAGTTTATCATTTTAAAATCCTCCGCATAATATTATTTTTTGCTGTAATTTTACGCAAAATTACATAATATATTATAATATTATATTTTTCTGTAACAGAGAATTATAGTAAGT
Organism: Oscillospiraceae bacterium; assembly: GCA_017828955.1. Taxonomy (GTDB): domain Bacteria; phylum Bacillota; class Clostridia; order Oscillospirales; family Ruminococcaceae; genus RGIG4131. The sequence continues at coordinate 6,167 of JAGAJQ010000231.1, read as the reverse complement.
CCTGCTTTTTTTAAAGTAAAACAAAAAAGTACCGATCCCAAAACTCAGGCACCCTTGATCTATTACAGATTGACAAAGCAACACCCCCGTAGAATTTAATCTACGGGGGTGTTGCTATAAACTATTCTTCTTTTTCTTTTTGCTTTACTGTTACAGAAAAATCTTTTAATGTCTTGCCTTCTGAGGCAATTGCATCGATATAATTGCTCACGCTTGTCATTCCGAAGTTATCACAACTCTGAGAAATTATCTCTCCGTTTATATATAATCCTGGAACGAAATTCGCATAAGGAGATACTGCCGTGTCTATAAAAATCGCTGTTCCGCCTTCTGAAGCATGACAATCGAGAGTTCCGCCGTTTATTGTTATATCCGGTGCAAAGACGCATACTTTTGCATCTGTGATTTTAACTGTTCCCTCATCGTTTATTGTAAGCGTTCCGAAAGTCGAGCCATCAAGAGAAAGTGCAATATTTTCAGGATTTCCCTTTATTTCAAGAACGCCTTTTCCCGAAACAATTACTTTTGCACCGTTAGGATAACAGGAAACAGAAGTGCAGCCTTTGTTTTCAACATACAGTTTTGCATTGTCGTCTATTCTTATTGTTTCAACACAATCAATCGCCGTGCCACCAGAATAAGAATTTGTATAATTTTCGTCCATAATCACTTCCATATAACTGTCTCCCGAAAGCATAAGGTTTTCGATGTATTCTACTTTCCTTATTTTGATTTGTCCGTTTCCTGAAAGCGAGATATTGTCATATTGAATATAATCGCCTATGAATTCACCGTTTCCGCTGACATTAAGTCTGGTACTTAAATAATAAACTGAATAAAAATAATGACCTTCTCCTGAGAAAGTTTCGGTTATCTTTGCATTTTCTATGATTTTAATATTTTCAGCACCTAACCTATAGGTTTCAAGCGAACCATCGCCCTCAAAAACGACATACATTTCTTCGGATTTCTTTTTGAAAACAGGTTTTGAAATTTCTGCGTTTATTCTGTTTTCGCCTATAAGTTTTATGGTAAGTTCATCCATTCCCGAATATGCTATCGCATAGTTGGCGTTATCGACTTCGATATTCACATTATCAAGAATAAGAACTCCCTTTTCATAAGTTACACCCTCAACTTTTTCGCCCCTTAAAATATCTTTTCCGTCGATTTCGAGTTGAACATCATCGGGATAATTTGAACTGAAATAAGGGAAAGAACTGATTTCTTTATTATCGCCCCATAACATAGACTCCGTTTCATCGGGCTTTTCATTCGGCTCATCAGAAAATCTTGATACAATAAGTTCGTAATTCTGATAATCATCAATATTGTAATTTTCAAGCATAGAAGAAATATTGAGAGTTCCTGTAACATCAAGTTCTGATATTTCTTTTACATCGTCATTATGATAAACCTCAAATTCTATTTTATTATCTTTTACTATAAGGCAAGACTGATAACACCCTGATTCATAAACTCCCCAGCCTCTATATACATTTTCATATCTTATAACGGGAGAATAATATCTTTTGGTATTGGTTTCTTTGTCATAACAGATATAAAAATCATATTCCTTCATATTAAAAGGAATATAATCATAAACCCAATAAAAACTATCAACCCATGCCCATTCATCTTTTTCAAAATCGAAGTAATACAAATCGCTTGCTATTATGAGCTCGGGAAAATTATCATCAGAAAGGTCGACAAAAATTCTTCCTACTCCGTCTGGATAATACCAATACTCATTCGTTATCTTTTTTTCTGACAATCTCACTGCCCGCTGAAGAGTTGTTTCATCTCTGAAAGTTATATTCCGGTCGAATTTTATACTGCTGAATCCTTCTGTCGGAAAAGAAGCCGAAACTTTTGTTTCATCATATACAAAAGAAAGGCATTTCTCAACCGAATCAGGAATGTAAATTTCTTTCAGCGTTTTTGTTTTGAATGCATTTGTCTTGATTTCTTTAAGACCTTCGTTTAAAGTTACGGTTTCGAGAGAACTTTCATAAAAAGCGCCACCTTCGATTACTTCAACCGAAGACGGAATTGTTATATGAGTAATCGCTGAATGTGAAAAAGCAAATTCGTCTATCTTTTTTATGCTGTCAGACAGGGTTATTTCTGATAACACAGATTCAGAAAACGAACGCTGACCTATTATTTCAACCCCATCAGGAACAGAAAACGAGCCTTTTCTGCCCAAAGGAAAAGTAACAAGGGTTTTACCGTCAGAAGAATACAGAACTCCGTCAACGGATTTATATGTATCGCTGTTATGAATATCCACTTCTTCTAAGTTTCTGAAACCTCTGAGAAAATCGGTAACATCTGAAACACCTGACGGAAGAGTGATTTTTTTGATTTCGTCTGTTCCCTTAAGAACAGGAAGCTCTGTCATTGTTTCAGGAAGAGTAAGGTCTTCTATACCCGAATCTTCAAGAGCCCATCTTGCGATTGAAACAACGGGCATACCGTCTATTTCTTCGGGTATAACAACAGAACTGCTGTTTCCTGTGTATTTTGTTATTATAACCTCGCCCGACCTTACCGAGTATTCAAATTCGGATACCGCTTCTTCTGTTTCGGATATGGTCGTTGTTTCGGTTGTGGTTTCTGTATCTGATGATACACTATCGGATTTTTTATCACACCCCACAAAACAGATTATCGTCGATAATAAAAATAACGCAATAAGTTTCTTCATTCCCTTTATCCCCCTTCTTTTAAAATTGTATCATAGCAATAAAAGGAAAGCAATTACAGAGCGGTTACAAATTATTACAATTTGGATACAAAAAGAGAGTTGGAAAAATGGGTAAAAAGCAGAAGGGAAGAATTTTCTGACAAGGACAGAACAACACACACACCTCAGAACGAAAAACCTAAAGCAGAAAACCTGACATTCCACGGATTACGCTACAGATGTGCGCAGAATAAGTATGAAAGAGAAATCGGAAAAGGACATACTGAAAACTATGCGAAAAAGATAAATCCCTGACAATACTGTCAGGGATTTTGTTCGAAAATTCAGTTCTTTACAAATATATCTACATAGGATCAACAAATCCTGTTCGGATAATAAAAAGAAATAGAATTACAATATAAATTTAGTCATATCCAAAGTAGTATAAATATAATGTATATAATAACGCAAACATATCTAGATAATATATGCATTCAATTTACTGAGAATAGATCAAATATTCAGTAAATTCAGTAATGTAGGATTTGACATTACATTATTTTTTAGAGTTTTTATCCTTAGCTCGCTCAATTAAAAGAGTTTTCTTGCAATTAGGGAAAAACTTACTTTCAAGCCTGTCAATATTTTCTCTCGCATCACTTCTCGTAATTAAACCATGACGAACTATACATTGTAATAAATATGAACTTATATTATCATCAGATATTTTTTTTAGTTCTAACGCAGTTGTCACAAATTCATCCGAAGCAAAAATTTGTTCTAAAAACATAAGATGTTCAATCTGATATGTAAGTTCTTTGCTATAATCAAAAAATTCAGTATTATTCAAAAACTTAAATGTATTTTTACTAGCAGCATTTAATACAGGAATATAATACAAATTCAACAATAAATTCATTGAATACAAGGCGAATGAAGATTTTGCCTTTTGATCAATATCGCTTTCTCTCATTCTTGATTTATTATTTATAAAATACGGATGATTCTTTAAGTCTTCAATAATATCTTCATAATCATCCTCAACCGCTGTACTCCAAAACATAAAAATCCTATTTGGGAGTTTGTATAAAAGACTTATTAATTCTGATTTTTCTTCCTTCTTTAATCTGTGTTCGAAACATGGCAGGCATTTGGCTATTATTTGAAGTAATGAAGTCATTCTAAATAATTTATTATTTATTTCATTTACAATAGAATCATCCCAATCATAAATGTCCTTGATTTTAAACTCTGTAACTAATGCTTCCTCGGTAACCTTTTCTGATTTTTCAATCAATTCTTTACCCTTATTTTTATTCACTGATTTTTGATTGATATAAATTCCATTACTATTCTTAATGAATGAAGGAACCGAGTTCGGAATGCTAAATTCACTCCAAGAAGAATCTGATTCAATAACATTATTAATAAATTTCAAAATATCATTTAAAACATTTACTTCATCGGTTAAATAAATAATAAAGAGAAGAATATCTGTACAAATATTTACACAAGCTTTATTTATCACATCCTGCAATGCTTTTCTATCTTTTTTAAAAAGTATCTCCTTAGCCACAAAATATGCTAATATACTTTTATTTCTAAATCTATATGCCTCTCTGCTTTCTTCTGTATTCGCTATTATTTTAGCAGATTTTGCAATTTGAATAATATCTTCAGTTTCTAATGAATTCCCATATTCATTGTTGTATTCACGAATTATATTTTCAATCTCGTTTCTTTTAACAGGATATGCCTTATTAAAATGGATAAAATACGCAATTTTTCCAAAAAGAACATAGATTAAATCAACAGTAATGTTATTTCCCTTGTTTTTTAAAGCGTTATCAATTTTATTTGTCAAATTAGCCTCAAAAACTTTATTAAATGCATTATTACCCTTATAAACAGCCTCTCCAACATTATTCATAAAATTTTCTGCTATTTGAATAATATAATATGGTTCGGGAGGAATTATATTCAAATGTGTTTTTATAAGATGATCAATTTGTTGGACAATATTATCTATGTTTCTTTCGGATTTATCATTAGCCTTGTCCGCTACCACCTTTCTTATTATTTCCCTACGTTTATTACCGACCGGGGCTTTAATCTCAAATTTTGCTATAGTTTCCTTATCTTCAATATTTATATTGTACGGATCGAAATCTATAGTTCTCATATTTGAAATAATGATATTTCCAAATGTGCTATCTAACTTTTGAAAAAAATCACTTAAATTAACACCATCAATTTGTTCAAAATCATCTAAAATAAACACACATTGTTTTTTATCTGCTTGTTCAAAAGCTTGCCATGTGCTCTTATCAGTACCATAAATATCCATAAACAATGATTTAATTAATTTTTCTATATTTTGCCTCTTATTATTACCTTTTTCTATTATTTTTTCAGGATTACAATACAATACAAAATAATCTTCAGCAAAAGATTCAAAGATTTGTTTTAATAATGTAGTTTTACCAATATTGCTTGATCCTACGATTACAGAATATTGATACTCTTGTAATTTTTCTTTAAATTTATCAAAGGAATCAATAAGATAATCTTTTGTAGAATCTCCCCCATGAAATATAGTAGAAGGGAAAACATAATATTTTCCTTCATTATCGTTATGAATAAATTCTAAAAACTCATCCGTTATATCAGATTTTGTTTTTATTTTTTCAATATGTTCCATTTTTATATCATCATGCTCATATTGAGCTGATTCTTCATTCCAAACAAATTTGCTATGGACATATTTTAATGTATTGATATTTAGTATTCCTACAATATAGGAACTGTTTCTCCAATCCCCATTATGACAAAGGCATCCGCCTGATTGCATAATAGTTCCGTTAGAGCCATCAAAAGACGTATTCTTACTATAATTATAATGTTCATGACCATGAAAAAGAATATCACTATTTTTTATTACAGTATTTTCTATCAAATTCTTAATATCATCTCTATAAAAATCTGGAGCGTGATGCATAATAGATATGACGAAATCAGTATCATTTTTTTTAGATAACAACTGTATTTTATCATCAGGAATATACAATAGTCCTTTATATTGATCAGTAGTAGATAAAATTGCATTGTTAATTAAATTAGCCTGTATTTTAAATCCGTCGATATCAATAATTTTAATATCACAATACATTTCTGATTCTTGAAAGCATTTATTAAATTTAGCAAAATTATAAAAACATGTCAATTTCCCATGTTCTGCTATTTCAATTTGTGAATATAGTTCCTTTTTAAGATATTCTAAATTTAAAGGATAATCACCATGATTCACATCATGATTACCAGGCACAGTTAAAATCACACATTTGCAATTAAATTCTTTGTTTAATTTAATTATCAAACTCCCCATTAATTTTTTAGCATTATCAAATTGTGATTCATCCCCAGATTGAGTAATATCGCCAGATAACACAATTATAGCTTCTTTAAATTTTATATTTTT
>JAGAJQ010000230.1 GCA_017828955.1 Oscillospiraceae bacterium | reverse complement strand
ACAGAAGAAGGGGTAATTATCAAGTCTGAACCTACATCAGAACATATTTCTGCTGAACTTGATGAAATAATGGCAAATATTTCATCACTTGGTATGAATTCTGTAATTATCTTTACGTCTTATGACGATAAAGCGTATTATTCTGATGATATAAATGATACTGTAGAGGTTACTCCTGTTGAAATGGCTATATCCAAAGCAAAGGAAAACGGGCTTTTTGTTTATCTTGTTTTTGATATAAATTTTGTTCTTACAAGTCTTGAAAATAAATCTTTGCAGGAAAGAATAGATTATCTTGCTATAAAAACTCATTATTTTACGGCAAAAAATAGAGTTGACGGAATACTTTTAAACGGATATTATTCATCTAAAAACAAGACAAGTCTTAATGATTATATGCAGAACGGATCAGGAATAGGTTTTGAAAACTGGCTTATGGATAATGGTGCATATGTTTTCAGTCTTGTTAGTGACGCCATAAGAAAAACAAATAATACAGTTCCTGTCGGGATTTATATTTCGGATGTATGGTCTAATTATACAACAAACGAAAAAGGATCACAAACTTTCGGACAGTTTGAGGCACTTTCTGACGGATATGCTGATACTCTTTCTTATGTTCAGTATGGATATGCTGATTTTATTATGCTCGACGCCCAGGGAGCTATCACAGATGAGAGCATTCCGTTTGAAGAACTCGTTCGCTGGTGGGCAAATTATGCAGTTCTTGAAAATCTTCCTTTTTATGTAATGCATAATAATCAGAAGATATATACTGATGAACAGGGCTGGAGTTCTCCCGACCAGGTTGTAAAACAACTTCTTATTACAGAAAAAGTAGATGGATACAAGGGAAGTGCTTTTAAATCATATACGGATCTTGTAAAGAATGTTGAAGAAAGTACAGATCTTCTCGGAAAATACTACGATTCTACAATAAATCTTGATACTATTGATAATGAACTTAAAATAGTATCACCTTCATCTAAAAAGTTTACAACAGAAGAACCTACTGTTGCATTTATGGGTAGTTTTGACCCTAACTTTACAGTTTATTTTAATGGCAAAGAAATACAACTCAATGATGCAGGAAATTTCTATTACGAAGTTGATTTAGATGTAGGACTTAATACCTTTACAATTAAAAATAAAGGGAAAACAACAACATACAACATAACAAGAAAAGTTACTGTTCTTAAATCTGTTGAACCGAGTGGTGCGATGGAAGTAGAGGGCGGGACCAATATTACCATAAGAGCAGTCGCTTATAAGGGTTCTTATGTAACCGCTCAGATAAATGGGAAAAGTATGCAACTTGTTCAGAATGAGGGAAGCATTGAAGGCGAAGCAAACTCAAGTTATGCTTATTTTACTGCAACATATACTACTCCTAAAGGAATTATAGGAAAATCACAAGACTTAGGACAGGTTGTTGTATATGGAACCTATGCGGGAAAAAATGGTGCTAAATTTAATGAGTCTCTTTATGGTTCAACTATTGTAGTTTCTCCTCTTCCTGAAGTCCCTAATAATGCAGATGGAAGTATTCTTAAAACAAAATACGATGATACAAATGTTTATAACTACAAAACGACAGATAGCATAAAAACTCCGGATATGGCGAGACTTCCCGCAGGAACGCTTGATTATTGTGTAAAGACTGTAACCTATAGCGGAGTGAAATATTATCTTACACTTTCGGGTAAGAGATTCAAGGCTTCTGACGTTAAAGTTCTTGAAAATTCGCCTATAGGACAAAACGATATTTCTGTTGTTTCTTGTACGCAGGATGGATATGATACAATACTGAAACTTAAACTGAATAAACGAACACCATTCTCTATTTCTTATGGTGGTGTATCTTATTCTGATGGGTATGAAGTGTCAAGTTTCAGTGCGTCGAGCGTTTCTATTACATTTGATTATACTAATAATGCTTATGGATCTGTAGATATGCCTTCGGGTTCATTGTTCTCATCTGCTTCGTGGAGCGATGCATCAACAACTAATGTTTCAAGAAATAAGCTTACTTTGAATCTCGCAAGAAAGGGCATTTTTGGAGGCGTTACATCGTATTACGATGATAATGGCTATCTTACATTCAGATTTAACGGAAACAGTGGTTCTCTTGCAGGTTCTGTAATTGTAATTGATCCGGGACACGGAGTTACAGCGAATGGTAAGATAGATCCCGGAGGAGTAGGACATATTACAGACCAATCGGTAGCTTTGGCGGTTTCGAAACTTCTTGAATCTAAACTTAAAGCAAGGGGAGCTACAGTTTATCGTCTGAGAACTGAATCAACCTTTTATGATACAGAGCAAAGACCTGTTATTGCGAGACAGTATAATCCGGATGTGTTTATTTCGCTTCACGGAAATAAGGCGTCCGATTCTGCGGCGAGAGGTACAGAAGCGTGGTATTTTACACCATATTCATATCCGCTTGCGAACAGTGTTTCGAAACAGGTTTCAAGATATTTTACAAATAATGTTTATAGCGACGGAGCGAACAAGAACAGAGGGGCAAAGCAAAGTTATT
>JAGAJQ010000229.1 GCA_017828955.1 Oscillospiraceae bacterium | reverse complement strand
TTATCGGATTAATGATAGAAATTGTATAATTTTCAGTATTAAATTGTGAGAATAATCTTTTATGAATATCTTCAAGAGTAATTTCGGCAACAATTTCTACTGTATCAAAAGGAATAACATCAGACATATATGAGTTTATCATAAGTGTTGCAACAGATTCTACATTGTTAAAGCCTCTGATCTGCGAACCATAATATGACTTTTTGATTATTTCAAATCTTTCTTTGTCAAATCCCTCAATCTTTACTCTTTCAATTTCGGCAATTATTTCAGAAAGAACTTCGTGAGGATTTCGGCTTTCTCCGCCAAAAATCGAACAGAAAAATCCATCTCCACTAAAAACTTCTGTTCCGAAATTAGAATTTATAAGCCCTTTATCAAACATTTTCTTGTAAAGAGGCGAACTATCATCAGCAAGCAAAGCGAGAACAATATTAGTTTCTATATCTGCTTTAAGCCCTGCTCTTCCGCTTTCAGCCTTAGCTTTAAAACCTATATTGAAAAGTGGAGTTGCAACTTCAAGGTTCTGAACAGTTTCTTTTTCAAAAACCATTTCAGGTTCCTCTTCAAATACAGTTTCAAGATTGTGATTTTTACAAGGTTTAAGCATTTCATCGCATATTTCGATAACCTTGTCGACATCAACATTTCCTGCTATCGAAAGGAACATATTGTTAAGATTATAGAATGTATTGTAACATCTGTAAAGAAGGTCGGCATCTATTTTTGCTATGCTTTCAACAGTTCCTGCAATATCTATTCTTACAGGATGAGTATGATAAACGCCCATAAGCATATTGAAAAATACACGCCAATTAGGATCATCTTCATACATTCTTATTTCCTGCCCGATAATTCCCTGTTCTTTTTCAACAGTTTCTTTTGTGAAGTATGGTTTTTGAACAAAATCAAGAAGAATTCTGAGCGATTCTTCATAATTATCGGTACAACTGAAAAGATAACAGGTTTTATCAAAAGAAGTATATGCATTTGCCGAAGCACCTGTTTTTGCGTAAAGACTAAATACATCGCAATCTTCGTTTTCAAATAACTTGTGTTCAAGATAATGTGCTATTCCTTCGGGAACAGAGACATAATCAGAATCTTCGTCCGTCTTGAATTTAGTATTGATAGAGCCATATTTTGTTCCAAACAAAGCATGAGTTGTTGAATAATTATCCATTTCCCATACGAGAACAGTAAGTCCACTAGGATGGTTTATACAATAATATTTCTCACCAACGCGGTCATTTTTTATAATTTTCTTCTCCACAATTATTCATCCCCTTTCTTTGTAAGGACATAAACAGTATCGAGCGTAAGCGAAGAGGCAGCTTTTATAACGTCTTCCCTTGTAACAGCTCTGAGATGCTCTATTTCTTCTTCAGGAGAATAGTTAGTTCCGATAATATCCTGCTTGAGATACCAAGAAGCAAGAGATGCTGAACTATCGTTCATTGATTTAGCAGCATTAATAAGACTAAGAAGAGAATTGTTCATTTCTTCATCAGTAAATTCGCCTTTTTTCATACTCTCAAGCTGATTAATAATTTCTTCTCTTGCTTTTTCTATATTCTCCTGCTCAACACCGCTATCAACGTTAAGAATGCCTTTTATTTCATCATACCTTGCAGCACAATAATAACAAAGGCTCATTTTTTCACGAACATTGACAAAAAGCTTTGAAAATGGTGTTGCTCCAAATATCGCGGTCATAAGTCTTACAGCGTGACTATTTTTATCACTGCATTTGAAAGACATAACCATCTTGCTCTGCATAACATCAAGCAATTCCGTTTCAAAAACAGGTTCAAGCTTTGCAGGACTGAATTCAGAAGAAGTCTTGCCTTTAAAATTTCTATCGATAGAAGAAAGGCGTTCTTTAATCTTCCCCTTCACTTCATCAGGCGATTCAGAACCAACAAAAAACACCTTAATTTCTGATGTCTTAAGAAGTTCTGCATATTTTTTATAAGCAGATACAGCATCTACCTTTTCTGCATATTCTCTTTCGCCACAAGATCTTATCGATGAAGGTTCTCCCTTCATTGCTATTTTCGATGTTTTCATAAGAGCATAACTTCTCTTATCGTTTATTATAGCGTCGATATCATCGAGAAGTTCCTGCTTTATAGGAGCGAATAATTTTTCAGAAAAACCACCATTTTCAATGTTAGGATCCAAAAGGCAATCCATAAGAATATCAACAGATTCGAGCGTTAATTTTTCTGAATCAAGTGCGTATTTATCAGCTATACAAGAAACACCAAGCATCATAAACTGATTATCACCAACTTTTGATGTCGTTCCGGATAAATTAGCACCATAGAGTGATGAAAGTTTCTTGTTAAGTAATGTTATATCCGGATACTTTTTATTGCTTTTTGATATGAAAGACATAGAAAGTGCATTGCAAGGTGCATTTTCTTCAGAAAGTTTATCAATGAGCCATATAGAAATCAGATTCGTTTTAAACCTTTTATCAACTACAGAAAAAAAGTCTATTCCGTCATAAAGACATTCCTTATTGAATATTATCGACATTTTACCAACTCCTGTAAAATAAAATACATCAATTATTATATCATAAATCAAATTAAATATCTACTGTTTTAAAGCAAAATATTTATATCTTTAACTTGACATTTTTTACTGTATATTGTATAATTTATTATGTGATTTTATGCTGTTTTTTTAATATTTATCCAAAATCACAATCTTTTATCGGAGTGATCAATTTGCAAAAAATTCACGTAAATACAAGTCAGCCTTATGATATAACGATAGGCTCCTCTATTCTCGATGATTGCGGTAGTATTATAAAAAAAGTTACAAAAGCATCAAAGATTAAATTTATTTTTAAAAATTAAGGAGGTTTTATAAAAAATTGATAATTAGTGAAATTATACAAAAATATTTATCATGCGGTAATGATTTTAATAATGCACAGAAATTAACAGC
>JAGAJQ010000228.1 GCA_017828955.1 Oscillospiraceae bacterium | reverse complement strand
GATAATAGCTTTTTTATTTCTTATATTTAAAGGAATATTGGTTTTAAAGAAAAATATCTGATATAATAAAAAAGTCATCGTGTTAATGCGATGGCTTTTTATAATTTGTTTAAGTGTTTTTGTATTTTGTATCGTATTATATATAGAAAGCATTTTTGGGGAGGGAGTGAAAAATAATTGAGGGACGAAAAAATACTTTCTGCTGTTAAAAATCGTGATGAAAAAGTGATGGCTGGGATAATAGAGAAATATTCAAAATTACTCTGGAAAATAGTATCCTCTATACTTATAAATGCAGGTTCTGCCGAAGATATTGAAGAATGTGTTGCGGATGTTTTTATTGACTTATGGTTAAATCCCGATAAATATAACCCTGAAAAGAGCAAATTATCCTCATATCTTTCTATTGTAGCAAAAACAAATGCAATAGATAAATACAGACAGATATCAAGAATAAAAGAAGTTCCGATTGAAGAAGTAGCTATTACATACAAGTCGGAAATTATCGACGGAATTATAGAAAATGAAGAAAAAGAAAAACTTATTTCATTGATAAAAGAACTTGAAGAAACAGACAGAGAAATAATTATAAGAAGATTTTATTATGGTCAGAAGCCTAAAGAAATCGCAGTTGCACTTGATATGCAGGGGAAACAGGTAGAAAATCGGTTATATCAGACTAAACTGAAACTTAAAAAAATGATGAAATAAAGAAAGGGATGAAATTATGGAAAAATACAGCAAAAGAAATCTTAATAATATAGAAAATATTTTTAAGGATAAAACTGGTGTAGATATTACAGAAAAAAGAAATGAGAAAAATCGAATGTCAAAAGCGATAGATATTACGGTAGGTGTGGTATTCTGTCTTATTGCTGTTTCTTTGTTCTCATATAACGGATTTTCAGATATAAATAAAGAAGAAAGCGCTTCTGAAATAGTTATAGAAAGCGAACAATTGACTGCAGTTCCTGAACTTAAAGTAGGAAAATATTATATTTCTGGCAATACAGATGGACATTATCTTGAAGTTTTTTCAGATGGAACAATACAACTTCGTGGCGTTGATTATCTCGAATATGCCTGGGTAGGAAATAGCATAGAAGGGCTTTCAAAAGAAGAGGCTGATAAAGTGACAGAAAATGTAAAAAAACAAGCGAAAGAATACGCAAAGCGTTATAAATATAAGGTTTATAAAACTTCTTTAGGAACAATGATTTTTACCGATTGGGAAGAAGTAGACGGTCAATGCTTCGGTTCGGGATATACTCTTATTGATGAAAACACCATAAGGGGTGGAGATTCTATTTTTATATATCGTGATGAAACTGTAAACACCAGCAATGAAGAATATTCTTATCCTATATATATGATAAAACTCAGATATGACGAATGGCAATGGCCTACCGAAAGCACAATGGTAAGCCGCTGTGCTTCAGATCATATCAATATAGCAGGATTTTTTGGAGATGAAATATATTCTGTTTATGACGGAGTGGTTTCTGAAACGGGGCATGATATACAAGACGGAAATTATATATTTATTAAAATAGATGATAAAACTATCGTTAAATATTATCATTTAGAAGAGATAAAAGTAGAAAAAGGACAAAGCGTAGAAAAAGGGGAAGTTATAGCTAAAATGGGTAATAGTGGTCAATCAACAGGACCTAACCTTGCTTTTGCGGTTTATGAAGATGGAGCTGCTGTAAGTCCGTTAGCTGTTGATAAAAGCGTTGAACCACAATAATCTCTTATCATAATAAAACAAAACCTATGAAGATAAATTCTTCATAGGTTTTATTCATAATTCAGTAGATATGAATTCTTTTATTTTATTGCTTATTTCGTCGTATCTATAATCATGTATGTAATGAGGACAATCAAGTTTTACACATTGTGCGTTACTTAGTTTCGAAGCATAATTTTTCGCTGTATCTATCCATATTGATTTGTCGAGGTTTATACCCTCGGCGTTTGAGATAAACATAAGAACGGGGATTTTGGGAGCTGTTCCATTATTTACGATTTCTGCGTTTTTCTTACAACAATCCGCTTCGTTTATAAATGCATCTGATACACATCGTTTGCTGTAAAGAGTTTTTATGATGTCTTTTTCTTCTTTTGTTAAAGATGAATTAGAATACAAGGTTTTGGTATAATTACTTGAAAATAATCTGACTATTCCCATTTTGCAGAGCATTTTATTGAGTTTAAAAACTGCTGTGCTGATTTTCATATCCGAATAATATTGTGGAACAGCCATGTCCAGACCGATAATTGCCTCAACTTCTTCGGGATATTTTTGCGACCAGTATATCGCTTCAAGCCCCGACATCGAGTGGGGGCAAAGTATATAAGGTGTTTTTAATTCTGTCTTTGAAAGTGCTGTTCTTGTATCATTGAGGATGGTATCTATATCTCTGTTTCTGTCGGGATAATCATCGCTGAAACCATATCCGAATTTTTCAACAACAACTATTTTGTAACCATCGCTGAGAAGTGAATATAAAGATTTGAAATCAAATACAGGAGATGCTGTTCCGCCGCCGGATAGAAATACAATAGTTTTATTTCCGCTTCCTTCTATATAAACATTCATATTTTTTCCATCGACCTCAACAAGCTGTCCGATGGGGTTAAAAAGTTTCATTTTTTATCATCTCCGATAAATTAGATCTATGTTCATTATAACAAATGGTCAAGATGGTGTCAATTCAAAAGGTGCTTTTTATAAGAAAGCACCTTTTGTTTTATTCTATTCCTTCAATTCCGTTAAGGATATTTTTAAGAGTTTTCGCTGAATTTAAAAGCAACGCTTTTTCGTTATCATCAAGTTCGATATCAAGAACTTGCTCGGCACCGTTTCTTCCGACAATAGCAGGAACACCGAGACATATATCAGAAAGTCCGTAATGTCCTGCAACATAGCAACTTATCGGCATTATGGAATGTTCATCTCTAACAATACATTCGGCAATTCTTCTTACAGCAGCAGCGATTGCGTAAAATGTTGCGCCTTTTCTTTCTATAACACGATATGCACTGTTTACAACATCATCGTAAATTTTCATCATATTTTCGCGTTCAACGCATTTGCCACAGGCATTGCAGAATCCTGAAAGTTTTACGCCCGATACGTTTGCGCTACTCCATACAGCGAGTTCGCTGTCACCATGTTCACCGATAATAAATGCGTGAACACTTCGACTGTCGACGCCTAAATGCTTTCCTATCATATATTTGAGTCTTGCTGTGTCAAGAACAGTTCCTGAACCAATTACACGACTTTTAGGAAATCCTGAACATTTCATAGCGACATATGTGAGTATATCAACAGGATTTGAGACAACAAGAAGAATAGCCTCTGTATTGTATTTGATTATATTTGATACAATATCTTTCATTATATCGACATTCCTATGAACAAGATCAAGTCTTGTTTCGTTAGGTTTCTGGCTTGTTCCTGCTGTTATAATGATAAGTGAGCAATCAGCGAGGTCGGAATAATCACCCGCATATATTTCTGCAGGTTTGAAAAGGGGAATTCCATGCGAAATATCCATCGCTTCGCCTTCGGCTTTTTCTTTATTTGAGTCAATAAGGACAAGTTCTGAAAAAAGACCGCCTTCAGCGAGAGAAAAGGCTATTGACGCACCTACAAATCCGCAACCTATAACTGCACATTTCTGGATATTGACCATTTTAAACACCTCTTATAAGTAATTTTAATCAGTTTTTATTATGCACTTTATTTCATTTTTATATTCATTTTTTATCGGACATTCATTACATTTAGGATTTCTTGCCGAACAGAATTCTCTTCCGAAAAGAACTAATCTATGACAAAAATCAGATGATTTATCGAGTGGAAGAAGCTTTCTGAGATCCTTTTCGACATTATAAGGCTCTGTATTTTTAGTAAATCCTAATCTGTTACATATCCTTATACAATGAGTGTCTGTTACAACGGCGGGTTGATGAAATATATCTCCCATAATAAGATTAGCGGTTTTTCTTCCTACACCGGGAAGCGTTGTAAGTTCCTCGATAGAAGAGGGAAGTTCGCCGTTATATTTTTCAATAAGAATTTTTGCAGAAGCAACTATATTTTTGGCTTTTGTTTTATATAAACCGCAGGATTTTATGCATTCTCCTATTTCTTCAGGAGTAGCATTTGCTATGCTTTCAAGAGTGGAATATTTTGAGTAAAGTTCTTTAGTCACGATATTTACGCGTTTATCGGTACATTGTGCCGAGAGAACTGTTGCAAACAATAATTCGTAAGGTTCTTTATATTCCAATGAACATTTTGCATCGGGATATTGTTTTTCAAGCGTGGTAATTACAGCGTTTATTTTATCTTGTTTCTTCAAAATATCACCTCCTTTGTTAAAATGTTATCATAGCAATATAGTTTTGTCAATAACTTGACTTTTTTCTACAAAGGATATATAATATTTGTGTAATATTTTTATTGAAAGGCGGCTTTAAATATGAAAAACGGAATTTTAGCATTACTCTGCGCATTAGGCGGTCTCGCACTCGGCGTTTTAATAGGCTCTCTTATATTCGGCTCAAAGAAGAAAACAGATGCTGTTATAGATGAAGCAGATGATTCTCTTGGATTTGATGACGATTTCTTCACAGACGATATTATTGAGGATGTAGAATAATATAAATCTGTTTTATTATGTCTTGATATATTCCGACAAAGCCTTATAATCAAAGGGATCAAGGGATTTTTTACAAGATATCTGACAAAATTACAAAGGCTTTAAGGAGGATTTTTAACAAATGAAATTAGGTATGGTAGGGCTTCCGAATGTCGGAAAAAGTACATTATTCAATGCTCTTACAAATGCAGGTGCAGAATCAGCGAACTATCCTTTCTGTACTATTGAAAAAAATATAGGAATAGTTTCTGTTCCTGATGAAAGACTCGATAAACTTGCTGAAATGTATGAACCTGATAAATTTACACCTGCAACTCTTGAATTTGTTGATATAGCGGGTCTTGTAAAAGGTGCATCAAAAGGTGAAGGTCTCGGTAATAAATTCCTTGCTGATATCCGCGAAGTAGATGCTATCGTTCACGTTGTAAGATGTTTTGAAGATGTTGATATTGTCCACGTTGATGGAAGTATCAATCCAGAAAGAGATATCGAAACTATAAATCTTGAACTTATCTTCTCTGACATTGAAATTCTTGAAAGAAGAATTGATAAGAACAAGAAACTTGTTAAGGGCGATAAGAAATATCAGATTGAAATTGATTTTCTTGAAAGTCTTAAAGCTCATCTTGAAGCAGGAAAATCGGCTCGTTCTTATGATTTTTCAGAAGAAGAACTTGAAATTATAAAAACAACTCCGCTTCTTTCTGCAAAGCCTGTTATTTATGCTGCAAAT
>JAGAJQ010000227.1 GCA_017828955.1 Oscillospiraceae bacterium | reverse complement strand
GTTTCGGGAAATACATTATTACTCGGAGAATGTAACAACGCTCTCGATGTTATCACATCTTTTTTTGCAAAAAATAATAATGATACAGTTTTCGATGAAATTTCTTCTCTTATAGCAAAAATGAAAAATTCTCTGGATTCTTCTGATATCAGTTCAGATGAACTTAATGCAATTTCAGAAGACGCTGTTCTTCTCAAAAAACTTTGTTCGGATAATATAAAATATCGTCCGAAAATTCTTTTTGTTGCCGAACTCGGTGCTAAATGGGACGCGATGGAGAGCGTTTACAACGAATTCAAAAAGCTCGGAACCTGTGATATCGAAGTTGTTATCCAGCCGATATTCCGCGCTGTAAGTCTTCCCGACGGAAGCGTTCGTTCGGAAAGCGTATATGAAGATTTTCTTACCCCTATGGGCATAGAAAACATTCCTTATGAAAAATATGATATATCAAAATCAAAGCCTGATATAACATTTATCAGTCAGCCTTATGACGGCGTTACAACACCTGAATTCACCTCGGAATATATCGCAGAACACAGCAGACTTGTATATCTCCCCTATTTTACAGCGCCGTCGATCAGAAAATCATTGACAAGTGCGAGTGATTCGTTTTTTATGCTGGATACCCAGAAATTTGCCTGGAAAATCGCCTGTCAATCTGAAACGATGGAAAAGCTTTACGGAAGTATTGCTTCTTTGAAAGGAAAAAATGTAATCACAACAGGACTTCCGAAATGGGACTATGTATACGGTAAAAACAAAGAAAATGTTGCTATGCCTGAAACCTGGAAAAATAAGCTTTCGGGAAGAACAACTTTTTTATGGAACACCCACTACACAAACGATGTAGACGCTATGTTTGAAGAAATGATAAAATTTATAGGCTATTTCCTCAAGCATAACGACATAGCTCTTATATGGCGCCCTCACCCGATGACAGAATGTGTGATAAAGGTTTATATGCCATCTGTTTTTCCGAAATATGTTGAACTTATCAGAAAAATCAACGAATCGGAAAATATTGTTTTTGATGACAGTTCATCATATCTTCCTGCGTTTGTTTATTCGGACGCACTGATTTCTGCTCAGAGTTCTCTTGTTACACAATATCTTTTAACAGAAAAGCCAATACTGATAACAAGAACTATCTCACCCGAAATATACCGTCAAGCTCTTTCATCTGTTGACGGACTTTTTGATTATCTGAAACTTCCCAATTCTAAAACTCTTTCCGATCAGATTGATTTCATAAAGAAAATCGCAAGCGGAAAAGACGAATGGTATGATGACAGAAAATATCTTCTCGACAATTATTTCAAGCTTTGTGACGGTCAATGCGGAAAACGTCTTGCAAAAGCACTTCTTGAAGCACTCGAAGAAGAACTTGTTGATAACAGAGTTTCAGAAATAAACAAAGTCCTCATCATAGGAAGTGGCGAAAAAACTATTCTTTGTCAAAAGCAACTTGAAAGATCAGGAATAGCATATTCTCTTTGCAGAGAGTTTTCGGATAATCCCGATGATGTTTCGTTATCTGATATTTCTTCCTCGGATTATGACCTTTATATTGTAACAGAAAAAGAAAGCGAAACACTTATTGATTTTCTTTCTGCGCACAAAAAAGTCAGCCTCACAAGAATACTCGATTTTTATAAACTTTATAACGCGGGTATTCCACATATGGTTGCGGACAGAGTTTTTTCAAATCCTATAAACGAAACTTTTGACGGAATAATTTTAGGAAACGAAAACACAAAATCCGCCGTTATAAAAGAAAGACTGAAAGGAAAATTTGCTGACCTTTCTGTTGATTTTCAGGATATGCATTCGCAATACAAAACTCTTGATTATTGTTATAAGAACTATCCGGAAAAGATGAAAAATATCAGATATGCAATCATTGATCTCTGGGATTATCATTATTTCAACATCGACACATCACTTTCTGAAAACGCTGTGGATTATCTCAGAAACGGCGGATATTCCCTTGAACCTCACAATTTCAACAGAAATAAATTTTCTGACGATAACTTTGAACAGGCTATACAGAAAATCTCTCTTGAAAAATACGAAGGAATAACCGATGAGCAGATAAACATATGGTCGGCTGTTTTCGGAAATGTATATGAACTCAATTCATTCTCGGATTTTGAGAGAAAATATGAAAAGTGTTTAAAAACTCTTTCAAGAGAAGAAATCGATCAATACTATGACGATTTCGAAAACGAAGATGATATTATAACGATAAACAAAGAGATAAATTCTGAAAACCGTTCAGCTTTTAAAAACCTTATTGAACTGCTTTACAGGATAAATCCCGAAATAAAAATATACACAATGATAATTCCAAAATATGTCGAATGTGAGTCTTATGCTCTTTCATATATATATCTTCATAAAAATATACTTAATGACATATTTAAAAAGGTGAAAGAAAAATATGATTTCACCCATATTGATTTCCATTCTGTATCTGATTTGCCTCTCACAAGAGAATATTACAGGGATACAAAACATCTCAATACTCTCGGTGCGGAAAGAATAACAGATGAACTTTGCAAGATTATTTTCGGATAATATTTTCTTAACCGAAAAAGTACTTGATTTTTTCTGAAAATGTGTTATAATGTCGTTATGGCACGAAAGACATCTTTCGTTGTTATATTCTTAAGGAGGTGCTTTTCAATGGCATACAAAATTACTGATGATTGCATTTCATGTGGCGCTTGTGCTGCTGATTGCCCCGTTGACGCTATCAAGGAAGGCGACGGAAAATACGTAATCGATGAAGCTGCTTGCATTTCATGCGGCGCTTGTGCAGGTTCTTGTCCTGTAAACGCTCCTGTTGAAGCGTAACTTTTAAAACAAGTAAACAAGAAATCCCACCTTTTAACTAAGGTGGGATTTTTATTTACTTTGAAAGTCTTCTGATAATTTTATTTACATTATAGTAAACCTTCTCCTCGTCTATTGTGAGGAGTTGTTTTTTTCTCATAACGATTTTTCCGTCGATGATAACTGTGTCAACTTCACTTCCGTTTACTGAATATGAAAGTGCTGAAACGGGATTGTTATAGGGATTAAGCGAAGGCGAATTCAGATCAAGAAGAATGATGTCTGCTTTTTTGCCGACTCTGAGTTCGCCTGTATTATAGAGTGAAAGTGCTTCTGCGCCGTTTTTTGTTGCAAAACGGTAAACTTCTTCTGCTGAAACGCATTGTGCTTCTTCATTGACGCCCTTATGGATAAGTGCCGTGTAGTTCATATCTCTGAAAAGATTGAGTGAATTATTTGAAGCGGCACTGTCTGTTCCTATACAGATATTCACTCCCTTTTCCATAAGTTTCGGGATTGGTGCGAAACCGTTTCCGAGTTTTAAATTACTGATAGGGTTAGCGGAAACGCTGACTTTATTCTTTGCAAGGATTTCAATATCGTTATCTGTTAAATGAACACAATGTGCGGCAAGGGTTTTCTGTTCAAAAAAGCCTATGCTGTCAAGATATTCGGTTGGTGTCTTGCCGTAATTTTTAAGCGATTCAGAAACTTCATATCTCGTTTCTGAAAGGTGAATATTGAGAGGAATATTTTCGCCTATGGCAATACCTATTATCTTTTTGAGGTATTCTGTATTGCAGGTATAGATAGCGTGAGGTGCCAACATAAATGAAATACGTCTGTTATCTTTATAGTTTTCCATTTCTTCAAAGGCTTCATCAAGTCTTTTAGCGCCGCCGAAATTTTCATCTTCGCCGACAAGCCCTCTTGAAATAACCGCTCTCATTCCTGCTTCATCGGCAGCCTTTGCGGTCATATTCTTGAACATATGCATATCTGTAAAGGTTGTTGTTCCTGTTCTTATCATTTCGATACAGGATAAGAGTGCACCATAATAAGCATCATCGGGGGTTGTTTTATTTTCTAAGGGATCAATCTTTCCGAAAAGCCAGTCGCTGAAAGAAAGGTCATCGGCATAGTTTCTGTAAAGTGACATATAGCTATGTGTATGGCAGTTTATAAGCCCTGCTGATGCGAGGTATTTTTCACCGTCGATAGTTTCATCAGGTGTAAAATCAGAAGGGATTTCGCCTATTGCAAAGATTATATCATCCTTTATGGCAATATCTGTTCTTTTAGTTATATAATGATTTTCTTCTGAAAGTATTGTGAGTGCGTTTTTAATAAGAATATTCATAAATAAGACCTCCGTTCTTTTAAAGTATATCACAGTGAGTCTCTGTTTTCAAGATTTGACTTGAATCTCACAATATGATAAAATATTTATTGATAAATATTTTAAGGAGGAATACCACTATGGCAATCCCGACACCTCACATTCAGGCTAAAGAAGGCGAAATCGCAAAAACTGTCCTTATGCCCGGTGACCCTTTGAGAGCAAAATTCATCGCTGATAATTTTCTTACAGATGTAAAGCAGTATAACTTCACAAGAAATATGTTCGGTTTTACAGGAAAATACAACGGCAGGGAAATTTCTGTTCAGGGAAGCGGAATGGGTATTCCCTCAATCGCTATATATTCTTATGAACTCTATTCTTTCTACGGCGTTGAAAACATAATAAGAATAGGTTCGGCAGGCGCTTATGCAGATGACCTTGATCTCGGTGACATTCTTTTTGCTTCGGGTGCATCAACAGACTCTAATTTTATGGAACAATATAACCTTCCCGGAACATTTGCCCCTATTGCGGATTTTTCACTTCTTCGAAAAGGAATTGAGTCTGCCGAAAAACTCGGTATAAAATACAAAGTAGGAAATGTTGTTTCAACAGACGCTTTCTATCACGACCGCCCCGATTGCAACGACAAGTGGAAGTCAATGGGCGTTCTTGCGGTTGAAATGGAAGCGGCAGGTCTTTATTGCAACGCTGCCAAACTTGGCAAAAAGGCTCTCTGTATGCTTACGGTTTCTGATCATATCTATAAGGGAACTGCCCTTTCTGCTGATGACAGAGAAAAAACTTTTACGGATATGATGAAGATTGCTTTAGAATTTGCTGATAACTAATTGTATATTTTGCTTTAAATATTACAAATTGTTATCGACTACGTGTAATCTTAACAATAAATTATACTCATTGTAAAGGAAAATAAAATGAATTTCAAAAAAATACTTTCATTGTCGATGTGTGTTATAATACTCGGTTTAACGGGGTGTGCATCAACTTCGGCAAGACCTGTAAAGGTTGCGACACTTGCAGATGTTGCACCCTATGACTACATCGACGAAAACGATGTTCTTAAAGGGATAGACGTTGATATTTTATCAAAGGCTTTTCCTAAAAATGAAATAATAGTAAACTGTTATTCAAACGAAGAAATATTCGGAATTTTAGAAAGTGACAACTGCGATATCATCGCCGCCGCAATACCTTCTGATGATTTTCGTCTTGACGGCTTTATCACAACTGACATCTATTCAGAAACCGAACTCGTTATTGTCGTCAAAGAAGGTTCGAACATAGTAACACATTACGGGCTTGTTGGAAAAAAAGTCGGATGCGTTTCACATTCTGTTGCAAGAGAATATGTTTCTGAGATAAAAGATGTAACGGGAATGGCTTATGAAAAAGGCTCCGACGCTGTTCGTGATCTTTTGGCGGGAAAAATTGACGCTATCGTTTTCGACGCATCTGTTGCTGACATATACATCGACGAAAACGTCGGGCTTAAAAAAATCGAAAAGCCGATTTATGAAAAAAGCTATGTTATGGTTGTAAGTCCCCGTCGCCCTGAAGTATATGACGCTTTACAGGCAAAGCTTGCTGAGATGAAGGAAGACGGCACTTTACAGGAAATCATAGATTCATACATCACCGCCGAATAGGTGCGTGACCGCACAGGACAGATTCGTTTCGGAGTTTGTTATGAAAAATAAAAAAATGGCTCGGTAACGGAGAAATCTGTTACCGAGCTTTTATATACCCTATAACGACACTACGATAAAACGAAAAGATTGCCTGTATTTCTAGAAAACAAGACGACGCCGTACTGGTGTACTGCTAGGAGTGTTGACGACGAAAGACGGGCGAGATTTCTCGTTTTATTACCCGACAAAGTAAAAAAGACACTCTTATTAGTCTTTTACAAATCCTTTTCTGATAAGAGGTATAAACATTCCGCCGACAGCGTTTCCGAGTGTCATAATCATAAGATAACCGAATGCCTTGGCTGACCACATTTCTGCAACTGTAAAATAGAACATATTTGCGATACAGTGTTCAAATCCGCTGAGAATGAATACTATAACGGGAAGGAATATAGCAAAAACCTGTGCGGTAGGATTTTTGATCGTTTTATAACCATCTGCTGCTATGAACATTAACATTCCGCAGAAAAACGCAAGAATAAATATGCTAAGAAGGTTATCTGAAAGCTTTGTTTCACACATTGTCTTTGCTTTTTCACTTATGCCGGAAATTCTTGTGCAGAGAACGAGAAGACCTGTTGCTGCCGTTCCTATAAAATTTCCTGCCCAGATGATGAGAAGGTCTATAATATACGC
>JAGAJQ010000226.1 GCA_017828955.1 Oscillospiraceae bacterium | reverse complement strand
ATCATCGAAGAACCTCCTCCGTATGTAAAGTTTGTTCTTGCAACAACCGAGGTTCATAAAGTTCTTCCGACAATTCTTTCAAGATGTCAGCGTTTTGACTTCAGAAGAATTATGCCCGAAGATATCGCTAAAAGACTTCTCTATATATCAGGTGAAGAAAACATAAATCTCTCTGAGGAAGCAGCACTTCTAATCGCGCGCCTTGCCGACGGCGGAATGAGAGATGCCCTTTCTCTTTTAGACCAATGCATAGCCTATTCAACAGATGTAACACTCGAAACCGTTTCTGCGGCGTCGGGTATAGCAGGAAGAGATTATCTTTTCGATATAATAGAATCCGTTGTCAGGGGGGATACATCTACCGCCCTCACCATAACCGACAAACTCTATTCAATGTCAAAAGATATAACAAGGCTTTGTGAAGAACTCATCTTACAGTTCAGAAACATAATGCTTATAAAAAGCGTTCCCGAAAGAAAAGAACTTATAGCCTGCCTTCCTTCAGAACAAGAGAGATTATCCGCTATCGCTTCTTCTCTTTCTATTGAAGATATTCTCTTAAAACTCACAGTTCTGCAGGAATGTAACGAGAGACTTTCCCGTTCACTCGCAAAACGAGTTGAATTTGAAATGTGCCTTGTAAAACTCTGCACACTTATGGGAACGACAGTTTCTATCCCAAAACCTAAGGCTACAGAAACTGCCCCCGAAACTTTCGTTCAGCCGAAACCTCAACCTTCCGAGAATAAATTTGTTTCTCCTTTAAAGGAAGAACCAAAACCTGCGGTAAGGGAAGAACCCAAGCCTCAGCCCGTCAAGGAAGAACAGGAAGAAAAAACAGTAAAACAAGAACCTAAGCCAAGCGAACAACCTGTAATAAAACCCTCGGATCCTTCTGTCGATAAACCTGTTGTCTGCAATAGATGGAGTGACGTTTTAGAAGAATTCCACAAAGTTGATCCCGCGGTCGCAGCTTCGCTTATTGATTCCTATGCCTTTATAAACACAACAACGATATTCATTGTTGCAAGAAATTCATTCTTTATGAAACTTTTCGCGCAAGAAGAAAATAAAGTTTCGCTTATAAAGGTTATAACAAAAGTTCTCGGTAAAAGCTATATAGTAAGAGCGAAAAGCGAGAATAAAGAACTCGAGGATAAGCCCGAAAATCATAAAGCGGTCGAACTTCTCGATAAAGCAAAGGAAAGCGGTATCCCGACAGGGACTGAATAAAAAATAAACAACAATATTTTAAAAGGAGTTTTAGATTATGAAAGTAAGATTACCACAGGGAATGGGCGGCGGCCCACAGAATATGAACCAGATGATAAAGCAGGCTCAGAAGATGCAGGAACAGATCACTGCCGTTCAGGAAGACATTGAAGGAAGAACATTCACAGCTACAGCAGGTGGCGGAATGATCGAAGTTGAAATGACAGGTAAGAAGACACTTACATCTGTTAAGATCAAGCCCGAAGTTGTTAATCCCGATGATGTTGAAATGCTCGAAGATCTCGTTATGAGTGCAGTAAACGAATGTGTCAAGTCTATCGAAGAAACATCTGAAAAGGAAATGAGTGCTGTAACAGGCGGCGTTTCACTTCCCGGAATTCTTTAATATATGGCAGAAGCATTACCACTCGTTCTTTTAGCCGAACAGTTTGCTAAACTTCCCGGAATAGGAATGAAAACAGCACAGCGCCTCTCATATTTCGTTATGTCTATGTCTGATGAAGATGTGAGAGAGTTTGCCGATGCTATCATCAACGCACACGAAAAAGTAGGTCTTTGCTCTGTCTGTCAGAATTTGACTGATAAAGAAGTCTGCCCTATATGTGATGATGTAAGAAGAGATCATAGCATTATCTGCGTTGTCGATGGTCCTAAAGATGTTTCGGCGTTTGAAAGAACAAAAGAATATAACGGTGTTTACCACGTCCTTCACGGACTGATATCGCCTATCGACAATATCACTCCCGACAGCCTCAAGATTAAAGAGCTTTTAGCGAGAATTCAGCAGGGTGGAGTTGAGGAAGTGATTATGGCTACCAACCCCACAGTTGAGGGTGAAGCAACAGCTATGTATATTTCAAGGCTATTAAGACCCTTAGGCGTTAAAGTTACAAGACTTGCCTTCGGTCTTCCCGTCGGTGCAAATCTTGAGTATGCCGATGAGGTGACACTTTATAAAGCCCTCGAAAACAGAAACGAAATGTAAAAAAACGACAAATACCACACTTTCTGCTTCGTTAAACTCGCTCGGAATATTCGCATATTCCGTCGTTCGTTTGCCTTGTATAAAGATGTGGTCGTTTCGTTTTTATGTAAAAGCAAAGAAATCTTACCCGTCTTTCTTTGTCAGCACTCCTCGCGGTACCCTCGTACAGCGTCGTGGTGTTTCCTAGAAATACGGGTAATCTTTTTGCTTTTATATAAAGATGTGGTCTTTTCGTTTTTTATGTGATGTATAAAGATATAAAAAAAGGACAACCAAAAGGTTGTCCTTTGATTTTATTCAGCTACTTTGAGTTTCTTAGGAGCGTATCTTTCCTTTGCCTTTTCGTTCCATTCGATATCAAGTTCTTCAGCCCATTTTGTTTCAAGTTCTTTGAATTCTTCGCTCTTGAGTATTTTAATAACGGCAGGCTTATATGTCTCAATAATGTCTTCTCTTTCGAGAATGTTGTATCTCTTTACAACATAATAGCTTTCCGAACCTTCTACCATAAAGGGCTTTCCGTCAGCAGGATGTGCAAAAATTTCTTCTTCTACAGCTAAAGGAACTGTATTACTGCCTTTTTCGATAATCTGTTCAAAATGATATTCGCTGAATTCTTCGGGGTTATATTTTGCTTCAATGTATTCCGAACCAAGCCATTCAGCTTCTTCTTTAAGAAGAAAATTGTATTCTTCATAAATAAGAGCACCAAAATCTTCGCTTTCGGCTTTCTTGAGGTATGATTTCGCACGATTTATGGCTTTTTCTTTATCAGCGCCCTTAAGAAGATTTCCTTCAACGTCCTTAAGAGAAACTTCAATTACATTTGCTCTTGCTACATTATCCTTCATATACTTGTTGATTTCAGAAATCTTAACAGGTTCAATACCGCTTTCAGAATCATAATAAGCATCGAAGATAGCATTATATTTAGCGTCGTTTTCAACGATTCTTGTGAAAGAATCCAGACCTATTCCGCTTTCTGCCAACTCATCTTCTGACTGCGCATAAGCTCTTTCAGCAGATGTCTTATAATATTCCTTTTCTTTTTCTGTAAAAGAAAGACCGAGTTCGTCGAACTTCTTTTCGATAGCAACAAGCTTCTTTACTCTTGAAAGAGTTTCGTCAGCAATATACTGTTCAGCTGTTTTGTCATCAACAGTAACATCCCATACAGATTCCTGTTCTTCGGTTTTCTTCATAGCTGTCTGACTGTAAACAGATGTAGCGTGATAGAGATAAACTCCCGCGGGGATATCTTCTCCGCCTATCTTACCGATTGTAGCGGTATCTTCACCACAAGCAGTAAGAGAAAGTGTCATAACGCAAGCTGCAGAAAAAGCAGCAATTTTTCTGAGTGTTTTTTTCATCTTAAATCCTCCTGTTCAGGATAATTTCAAATACTTTGATATTATATCACAAAAGACCGTTTCTGTCAAATTATTTTGAAACGAGTATAAAGTATCCCGATGTGTCTTCGTATACAACTTCAAATCCGTCGTATTTTTTGTCTGTAATAATAAGTCCGTTTCTTCCGAGCGTTTTTATTTCCGCTTCAGAAATTTCCTCTATGTTCTGTCTTTTTGCAGAAAACTGTATTTTGGCCAAAGTCATATTATCCGCGATGTTTGTATATAAGGGGAGCGAATAATTTTCAGAAGCGGCAGAAATTACATTTTCAGTAATTTCATTCTGTATCTGATTTTTTGCCGAGTATGAACTTACCGCGAAAAATCCCTCGCATATAAAAATAACAGCGAGTGCTACCGATGCGAAAACAGAAAGAGGCTTTATTTTTTTTGATGATATGAAGATTATGAATGTGTATACAAATGCAGCAACTATAATCAAAGCAGGAATAATAAACGATGAAAGCCCCATAGGCATAAATACCGCAACCGATGCCGATGACGCAGGTGAAAATCCTGTAAGCATTGTTGCCGAACCCGAAAGATTGAATAAAGCACAGGAAAGTATCAATACGCCCGAAAAAATTCCTGAAAACGCAAAGGCTTTTTTGCCCGAGATAGAAAGGTATAAAATGCCTATCAGCATAAGCGGCGCTAAAAGAAGTCCGCCGTATTTTCCTGAAAGAATACTGTTCGGAGAAATCGCAAACCAAGAAGCTATAATATCGGTCAAAAAGAATGAAACAGATGAAATAATAAGGAAGATAAGAAAAAGCTGTCTTTGTGTAAATTCATCTGCGGGAACTTTTTTGATATATCTTAAAATAAAGCTTCCCATAAAGTTCTTAGCACCCATAATTGCGAATAAAAGTCCCGCAAAGGCGAAAAGAAGAGTAGAAACGCTTATGTATACAAGTTTTCCCGAAAGAACCGATAAAAATCCTCTCGAAGAAAAACCTTCCGCTTCTGTAGAAAAAACAGATGAGAATACAATTCTCAAAACAATAAACAGAACAAATCCCAACCCTGCCGATGAGAAAAATGCAGTTACCGAAAGCTTTTCCGTTCTTTTTGAAATGATCATCGCTGAAAAAGCGAGAATACCCACCACAAAAATACCCATAGTTCCCTCACAGAACCACAATAAAAGTGAGAGTGTTATTCCCATAAACACATAAAACAGAGGCTTTTTCGCAGAGTCCATATTTACAAAGAACCATAACGTCATAAAGGTAAGAAAAACCGAAACAGCGAAACCGTCTGTCATATATGCCGATGAAATTATATCAGGAAGAAGCATAACCGCAAAAGCTGCAGCCTTGACAAAATATTTGTTTACATCAGGAAAAAGCTTCAGAGCAATTTTATATGCTATAAAAAACGACGCGACAAGAAAAATGGTGTTTATGAAAAGTGCTGCCGAATAAGCACTGCTTCCGCCACCGAAAATAAAAACAAGCGGAGCGAGTATTAAAGAATATCCGAATGAAGAATATCCGAATCCCGAAAACGACGGAAGATTTCCACGTCCCGAGATTATGTATGCAATTCTCCATAAAGGAACTTCTTCAGCGGAGTGTATGCCGTAAAAGTCTGAAGAGAAAAATCTGTAAACCGCAAAAAGAATGATAACGATAAGTTCCGTCGTCAGAATATCAGCTATAATATCCTTGTTTCTTTCTTTAAAATTCATATACTCCACCACCTTTCGGAAAAGTTAATACACATTCATTATATCAGAAAATCTCTCTTATTTCAATATATGTTGACTATTTTAAAAAGGTAGGGTATACTTTTAAAAGGTAATATTTTGTCGGAGGTTTTGTTTTATGCCGAGATTTTTTGTTCCCGAGGTTTCGGGTGACCATATTTTAGTAACAGGCGGAGACGCAAGGCATATTTCCTACTCTCTCCGTATGGCAACGGGCGATGATATAACTTTCTGCAATAACGGAAAAGATTATTTCTGTAAGATAGAAAGTTTTTCCGAAGAGGGCGTTTTGTGTAAAATAATCTCTTCTGAAAACAGTAAATCCGAACCCGATGTTTTCCTGACACTTTATCAGGCACTTCCCAAAGGTGATAAATTCGAAACCATTATCCAGAAGTCGATAGAACTCGGCGCGTCAAGAATAGTTCCTGTTATGACAAAAAGATGCGTTTCACGCCCCGATGATAAATCTTTCACAAAAAAACTTATAAGATATAATAAAATCGCAGAAGAAGCCGCAAAGCAGAGCGGAAGGGGAATAATCCCCGAAATAACGCCGATTATGGATTTTGATAAGGCTGTAAAAGAGGCTTCCGAAAACGATCTTCCTCTCATATGCTATGAAAGAGAGGGCGGAAAGCGTTTTTCAGAAATTGATTTTAATGGCAAAAAAACAGTTTCCCTCATTATCGGAAGCGAGGGCGGATTTGATGCTTGTGAGGCTGAAAATGCGATAGAAAATGGGATAATTCCCATATGGCTCGGTGAACGCATTTTAAGATGTGAAACCGCACCCGTAGCCGCGATTTCCATAATTATGAATTTAAGTGGAAATATATAAATTTTTCAAAAGTTCTTGAAATGTGTGTTTCGGTGTGATATAATAACAACATAGTGATATTTACCTTAATGAATTATAGGAGTGATTTTAATATGAAAAACTTTTTAGGACTTGCAATTTTCGGTCTCGTAGCAGCCGGTATCGGCGCAGCAGCAACAATGTTTGCTATCAAAAAGCGTGAAGAACTCGATGCTTACGATGATTTTGATGATGAATTCTGCGATGATTGCGATTGCAACTGCGAAGAATGTGCAGCTTGCGAAGATATTCTCCTCGACGGCGAAGATCTCTCAGTTGAAGAAGTTCTCGATTCTGTTGAAGAAGATGTTGAAGAAATCGCTAAGGAAGACGGCGAAGATTTCTAAGAAATCACAAAGCAAAAGGCTGACAGGTTGTCAGCCTTATTTTTGTCCTCACCCTTTATTATATTTCGCATAGAATTATAATAAGGGGTGATTTATTATGCCAAAAGTATTTTTAAGTCCTTCCACGCAGGAATGGAACAAATACTATACAAGTGGCAACGAAGAACAGACAATGAATCTTCTTGCCGATAAAATGGAGCCTTATCTTCGCTCATCGGGGATAGAATTCACAAGAAATGTCCCCGAAAAAAATGTAAACGGTGCGATAGCAGACTCCAACTCAAGATATTATGATGTCCATTTAGCATTACATTCGAACGCGGGCGGAGGAGATTTTGCAGGAAAACTCCGTGGAATAGATAACTACTATTCTCCTTACAGCAAACTTTCAAAAGACCTCGCAGTAATTATTTCAAACAATCTTCAGAATATCTATCCTTTACAGGGCAGGGTTCAGGCGTTGCCGACGACTACTCTCGCCGAGGTTACAAGAACAAAGGCAGTAGCTGTTCTTTCGGAACTCGGCTACCACGACAATCCACTCGACGAAGCGTGGCTTAAAGAAAACCTTGACAGTATAGCAAAAATTCTCGTTCAGTCGCTCTGCGATTATTTCGGAATTCCGTTTATCGAGCCCGGAACAGTTTATAGTGCAACTGTTGCAACCGACGGTTCGGGGCTTAATTTAAGAGCGTATCCTTCAACCGAAAGCAAGATCATTCTCAGTATGCCGAATAACTCGGAAATAACGGTTTACGGACAATACGGCAACTGGTATGTCGTAAGTTATAAGGGGAATATCGGCTATGCGTATGCCGATTATGTTGCTTTGAAATAAATAAAAACCCATTCTTAATCCGTAATAAACAAATCAAGGGTACCGAGTTTACTACTCGGTACCCTTAATTTGTTCTATACGATAATTACCATAACGAGTGGGTTTTGTGTTGAAGTTTTTCTTATGCTTCTTCAACAATTTCAGAATCAACAGCATTCTTTCTGATGCTTTCGATTCCGTCCTTACAGCTACTCTTAGCCTTATAGCCTTCGCCGACTGCGATGATCTGTCCGTTCTTAGCTTTAAGTCTGAAACGGAATTCACCGGCCTTATCTTTATATACTTCAAACTTGGGGTTCTTTTCTGTCTGGTATCCTTCAACAGTCTGATCTTCAAGTGCAGCGATAGGAGCGTTTGTGATTACGCTGTTAACACCGTTCTTGCAAGAATCAAGTGTTTCATAAGTTTCACCTGTTGCGATGATTTCGCCGTTGCGTGCTTTAAGATTGAATGTGTATCCACCTGATTTTGTTGTTTTGATTACAAACTTGCCCATTTTAAATATGCCCCTTTCAGTTACATAATATTGAATTCTGCGACATATTTCGCATATCCAACCAAATTATAGCAATTTTTTTTAGATGTGTCAAGAATTTACATTGATGATGAAAATAACTTGTGCAGAATTATAATTATGAGGTTAAAATTTTATCACACCCGCCACTTGACAAATGTTTGTAAATGTATTATAATATTAAAGTTATAATATTCCGAGGCGTAGCTCAGTTTGGTAGAGTGCTTGGTTTGGGACCAAGATGCCGCAGGTTCGAGTCCTGTCGCCTCGACCAGAAGAACATCCTTTGAGGGTGTTCTTTTTTATTTTATAGCAAACAAAGGCATCTTGTGGACCAAACCAATTTGGGACCAGGTGTCGGAGCCGACCGCTGCCTGCGGCAGAGAAAGGGAGGCGAAGATGCGAAAAAATACAAGCAGTGATGAGAGAATACGAAATCAATGCACCGATATTTTTTCGGGTAGTCCGCAGGTTCGAGTCCTGTCGCCTCGACCAAAACAATCCGCAACAGGCTTCAAAAAAGCTTGCTTGCGGACTTTTTTATTACCCATGCCCCGACTTGAAAATTCCGCAATTGATTTTGGGTCAATAGTATGGTAAAAATCATAGGATTTCTCACAAGCCAACAGCTTAATCCGGTCACGCTTTTTAAAGCTTTTTATCAATCTTTCCCGTATAGTAATGGGAAGTGTATTTACATACACTTCCACATAATCGTCAAAAATCAGTACCTTGTCCAGATATAAATTTATAAGCTGCCGCTTCTGCTCCGTGCTTGCGTCAGCGAATAATTCTCGTGCCCTTTTGTATGCCTCGGTAATCTCATCTTTTGTGAGTACCGAGGCTTTTGTGTTCTTTTCCGTCTTTGCAATGTCAGACAAAAGCTGCACCTTTTCAGCCTCCGCTTCTTCAAGTGCGGAAATCAGCGAAGCGTTGCCTGATTTGGAAATTACGGAAACAAGATTTTTTATCCTTCCTTCGCAATCGTCAAGCTTATCACTGAGAAGCGTCAGCTCATTTATTGCACTCTTGTTCTGACGTGTGCAGAAATCCTGATAATATGAAACAATTCGGGGAATATTCTCGTCGGAAAGAATTGCCCTGAGAATTTCATTAAGTACAAAGCTTTCAATGTACTCCCTTCGAATTTCCTTTGTTCTGCACTTCACCCCTGCCTGACGCTGTTTGGACGAGCAGGTGTAGGAAACATAAGGCGTGTGCTTTTTGCCCGAATATCGTATTCCCCCGCAGTATGTACTGCCACAGTTGCCGCAGAAAATTTTGCCTGTCAGTAAATATTTCTGCGTACTGCCGCCATAGCTTTTCAGCCGTTTTCTTGACGTAATTATCTTGTTCACGCTTTCAAAAAGCTCATCATCAATAATTCTCGGCATACCGCCCTCTAT
>JAGAJQ010000225.1 GCA_017828955.1 Oscillospiraceae bacterium | reverse complement strand
ATTGCGTTAAGTAATTCATCAGCACGCTTGCCCGCAAGAAAATCGTAATAACCCTGACACGCTATCATAGCGGCATTATCTCCGCAAAGAGAAAGCGGTGGCATATAAAGTGAGAATCCGTTTTTCTCACATTCTTCAGAGAGCTTTTGTCTTACCCCTGAATTCGCTGAAACTCCTCCCGCAAGGGCTATGGTCTTATATCCAAGATCCTTTGCGGCAAGGATTGTCTTTTCTGTTAAAATTTCAGAGACTGTCTTCTGAAAAGAAGCCGCCATATTGTCTCTATGTAAAGTTTCACCTTTCTGTTCGGCGTTGTAAGCCATATTGATAACGGCAGTTTTTAGCCCTGAAAAAGAGAAATCATAAACCGAGCCGTTTACAACGGGTTTCGGAAGTTTATAAAAGTTCGCATCACCATTTTTTGCGGCATCGTCTATAAACTTTCCCGCGGGATAAGGAAAACCTATTACTCTTCCTACTTTATCGAAACATTCGCCTGCGGCATCATCTCTTGTTCTTCCGACAACCCTGAATTTTGTATAATCGAGGATTTCGACTATGTGAGAGTGTCCACCACTTGCGACAAGGCAGAGATAGGGCGGTTTTAAATCCTTATGAGCGATATAGTTTGAAGCTATATGCCCTGCTATATGATGAACGGGAATAAGCGGTTTCCCCGTTGCCATTGAAAGACCTTTTGCAAAACTTGTTCCGACAAGAAGTGCTCCTATAAGTCCCGGTGCGTATGTAACGGCTATCGCATCAATATCAGAAAGCGAAAGCCCTGATTTTTCCATAGCCTCTTTAACTACCGCATTTATGTTTTCGGTATGTCTTCTTGATGCGATTTCAGGCACAACTCCCCCATAAAGACGATGTTCAGCTATCTGTGTCGCAACAACATTCGAAAGTATCTCCCTGCCGTCTTTTGAAACAGCGGCAGCCGTTTCATCGCAGGAACTTTCTATCGCTAATATATACATATCAATTCTTCCTTTTTGTCATAAGTATTGCGTTTTCTGAGGGCGAAGAATAAAAATTCTTTCTCATCCCGTCGGTTTCAAAACCGTTTTTCTTATAAAGTGATATCGCAGGAATATTGCTCTCTCTCACCTCAAGATGAAAAGCGTTTATCTCATCGCAGAGCGAAAATATTTCAGAAAGAAGCATATCTGCAATTCCCTTTCTTCTGAAAGAAGGCAAAACAGCAACAGTATTTATATCGGCCTCATCGAGAACTTTTATGATATTTATAAAACCTGCTTCTTTGCCATCACATTCCGCTATAAGAGTGATTGCATCTTCCCTTTTAAGATTTTCAGAAAAAACCTTTTCGCTCCAACATTCAGAAGAGAGACATTCTTTGTCTATAAGAGAAAGAATAAAAGCGTCTTTCTCGTTTGCTTTTCTTATCTGTATATTATCCCTTTGCAACATACCAGCTTTTTCCCTCATTGACATCGGCTGTCATCGGAACAGAAAGTTTTACTGCGTTTTCCATTTCTTCACCGAGGACAACTTTCGCTCTTTCCTTATCCTTTTCAGAAACCTCAACTATAAGTTCGTCGTGTACCTGTAAAATGAGCTTTGCGTCAAGATTTTCTTCTTTGAGTCTTTTATATACATTTACCATCGCCTGCTTGATGATATCCGCTGCAGAGCCCTGAACGGGTGCATTCATAGCAGCTCTTTTTCCGAAAGCCTGAACTTGTTTACTTGACGCCGCTATTTCGGGGATATATCTTCTTCTACCATAGATGGTTGTTACATATCCGTTTTTCATAGCACTCTCTACGGCGTCTTCCATAAACTTCTTGACACCAGAATAGCTTTCGAGATAGTTCTTTATATAGCGGTCTGCTTCTTTTACAGTCGAGCCTATATCCTTTGAAAGCGAATATGCACCTATACCATAGATTATTCCGAAGTTTACCGCCTTTGCAGCTCTTCTCATTTCGGGCAGGATCATACTTTCGGGAAGTCCGAAAACCTTTGAGGCGGTTGCGGTATGAATATCCGTTCCCGAAAGAAAAGCATTCTTCATATTTTCATCATCACACATAGCCGCAACAACCCTGAGTTCAATCTGACTATAGTCAGCATCAAGGAGAGTATATCCTTCTTTTGCGATGAAGAATTTTCTCATCTCTCTGCCTGTTTCTGTTCTTACGGGTATATTCTGCATATTCGGTTCTGTTGATGAAATTCTGCCTGTTCTTGTTTCGGTCTGTTTGAAGTTTGAGTGAATTCTTCCGTCTTCGCCAACTACCTTTAAAAGTCCATCAACATATGTCGAAAGAAGTTTTGAAAGCTGGCGGTATTGTAAAACAAGGTCAACTATCGGATGCTTGTCGCGTAATTCCTCTAAAACCTCAGCGTTTGTTGAATAACCCGTTTTTGTCTTTTTCCCTGCGGGCAGACCTAAATCCTCAAAAAGAACTTCGCCGAGTTGTTTGGGTGAATTTATATTGAAATCCT
The DNA here is from genome assembly GCA_017828955.1 of Oscillospiraceae bacterium. Classification (GTDB taxonomy): domain Bacteria; phylum Bacillota; class Clostridia; order Oscillospirales; family Ruminococcaceae; genus RGIG4131. The sequence continues at coordinate 5,403 of JAGAJQ010000225.1, read as the reverse complement.
TTCCTGCCACAAAATAGATCTGACTTTCAAGTCCATTTATGTCAGAAGAAAGCATTTCTCCGAAATTCTTTACGCCCTCTGTATCAATCTTTACACCCTCACACTCCATCGCCGCCAGAACTTCTGTCAGAGGCTGTTCGAGGTTATAAAGAAGATTTTCCATATCGGCATTTTTAATTTCTTCCTTTAATTTTTCGTATAAAGATAAAAGTGACGCAACCTCAGAAAACTCTCCGCATTCAAAATAATCCGTTCTGTATTCATCGGAAAATCTTTTAACAGAAGGTTCTGTCGGTGCTGAACTTAAAAGGTATGCCGCAATTTCAGCGTCAAAGCTTATGCCTTTACACTCTTTACCTCTCTCAAAGCAGAATTTGTAAGCAGGCTTCGCGCCGCAGGTTATCTTCTTGCAGTCACTTGTCAAAAATCTTAAGATTTCATCTTCTGAGGATGTTTCTGAAATAGTTTCTCCGAATTTTATTTTCAACTCCTCTTTGTATATAAAGCTATAAATTATACTATCTGTAAATTCTATAGTTTCAAAGTCAACTTTATTGAAATCGCAGGAGATATTTTCTTTCTGCTTGTTTTCTGATATTCCACCAGCAAGTTTTTCTGAAAGCGAGAACATTTCAAGATCAGAAAGAATTTCCTTTACCTTGTCATTATCGGGTTCAGAGCCTATTTTGTCAAGGACAGGGGTTGTCGCGTTTGTAACAATTGTCGCTAACCACTTACTTTCGAAAGCACTTTCCTTGCCGTCTATAAGCTTTTGTCTCGCGGCAGGTTTTAAATCTGCGGTTTCTATATTTTCGTAAAGGTTTTCTATTGTTCCGTATTTCTTTATAATTTCTGTCGCACTCTTTTCGCCTATTCCCTTAACACCCGCTATGTTGTCGGAACTATCCCCCATAAGCGCTTTAAGGTCTATAAGCTGTAAAGGTGTAAAACCATACACCTCATTAAACTTGTCAGGTGTAAAAACTATTGTTTCTTTTGTCTTTGCGAGAAGAACAGTTACATTGTCTGTAATAAGTTGTAAACTATCCCTGTCGCCCGTTAAGATAACACATTCGTTTCCCGATTCGTCGCACTGTTTTGCGAGAGTTCCTAAAATATCATCTGCCTCAAAACCTTCGCATTCAAGAACTTCTATTCCTAAAGCTCTTAAAAGTTCTTTGATCCTCGGCATCTGTGAACAAAGTTCTTCGGGCATACCGTGGCGGTTGGCCTTATAACTTGCAACTGCTTTATGTCTGAAAGTGGGAGCGTGAAGGTCAAACGCAACGGCAACTTTATCGGGCTTTACATCTGCTATTGTTTTAAGATAGATGGTCATAAAGCCATAAATAGCGTTGGTAAATTCGCCCTTTTTATTGGCAAGTGCTTTTATACCATAAAACGCACGGTTTGCTATACTGTTTCCGTCAATAGCAAGTAATTTCATCACGATACCTCCCACTCATAAAAATCAAATTTTATTATATCATACTTTTTAAAAAAATGCTATGCTTTTTTACTAATTTATGTTATACTGTTAAAAGTATCTCTGAAAGGAAGATTTTTTATGCAGACCGTTAAAATCGGAAATGTTGAAATAGAAAAAACGGCTATGCTCGCTCCTATGGCATCGGTCGCAGATAAAGCTTACAGAACTATCTGTAAAGAATACGGCGCGGCTTTTGTTGTAAGCGAAATGGTTTCTGTAAAAGGGCTTTATTATTCCGACAACAAAACCGATGAGCTTTGTCATGTAAGCGATTTCGAACGTCCTATGGCAATTCAGCTTTTTGGTGACGATCCTGAGTATTTTAAACTTGCTGTTGAAAAAATAAATAAATATACTCCTTGTATTATAGATATAAATATGGGCTGTCCTGTTCCTAAGGTTGCAGGAAACGGAAGCGGTGCAGCACTTATGAAATCCCCTAAACTTGCAGGAAAAATCATTGCGGCAACAGTTTCTGCGGCTAAATGCCCTGTCACTGTAAAAATACGTTCGGGTTGGGATTTTGACAACATAAATGCCGTAGAAATGGCGAAAATTGCTGAAGAAAACGGTGCGGCGGCAGTTGCTGTCCACGCAAGGACAAAAACTCAACTTTACAGCGGCAAGGCAGATTGGGAAATTATACAGAGAGTAAAAAATACAGTAAATATTACAGTCATTGGCAACGGGGATATAAATTCCCCCGAAGATGCGAAAAGAATGTATGACGAAACAGGTTGCGATCTTGTTATGATAGGCAGGGCAACCTATGGCAAGCCGTGGATATTCTCTCAGGTAAAGGAATACCTCGAAAACGGAACATACTCCCCTGACCCCACGGCAGAAGAAAGAATGAAAATTCTTCTTCATCACGCAGAACTCATAGTCGAAAGCAAAGGCGAGAGAAAGGGTATGGCAGAGGCGAGAAAACACGCCGCATGGTATATGAAAGGTATGAAAAACGCCGCTTCATTCAGAAACAGATGCGGAGAAATCGACAGTATGGAAAGTTTAAAAAAGCTTATCGAAGAAGCTCTTTCGGAATGATTTTCCGTAAGGGCTTTTTCTTGACAATACTATATATAAGTGGTATCATACGGATAGTATATTATTTCGGAGGGACTTATGAAGATTATCATTGTCGGAATAGGAAAAGTCGGTGTTACTCTTGCTAATTTCTTTTCAAGAGAAGGCCATGATGTTACTGTCATTGACAAGAATCAGAAGCTTATAAATGATGTTGTAAATAAATACGACGTTATGGGTGTCTGTGGAAACGGAGTAAGTCTTGAAGTTTTAGATGAAGCCGATATCAAAAACGCAGATATTCTCATAGCTTCTGCATCAACCGATGAAACAAATATGCTTATATGCGTCCTCGCAAAGAAAATGGGCGTTAAAAATACGATTGCCAGAATAAGAAATCCCGAATATGCTGTTAAGGCGGGGTCTGTATATAACGAACTCGGCATTACAATGATAGCAAACCCTGAATTCAACGCCGCAGAAGAAATTTACCGAATTATCCGTTTTCCCTCTGCATTGAAACTCGAAAAATTTGCAGGCGGTTCTATCGACATAGCCGAAATCGCGATAACAGAAGGACATCCTTTAGAGGGAACGCTTCTTTGCGACCTTCGTAGCCACAGTAAAGTCCAGACACTTATATGTGCCGCTAAGCGCGGAGAAGATGTTATAATCCCCTCAGGTAATTTTGAAATAAAAGCAGGCGATATCATATATATCATAGCCTCTCATTCCGAACTTCTTTTATTTTTCAAGGAACTTAACCTTTTAAAGAAAAAAATCCGTTCGGTTATGATTATAGGCGGAAGTAAAATTGCATTCTATCTTTCAAGAATGCTTCTTAAACAAGGCATTGATGTAAAGATAATCGAAACCGACGCAGAACGTTGTGAAGAACTCGCTAACTTCCTTCCCAAAGCAGTTATTGTAAACGCTGACGGAACAGACGGTGATGTTCTTATCGAAGAAGGTATTGACGATATGGACGCCTGCGTTATGCTTACAAATATTGATGAAGAAAATATTATCATATCGCTTTTCGCAGGTTCGAGAAATGTCGGCAAGATAATAACAAAGGTTTCAAGAAACTCACTCGTTTCAATGATGCCTCAGGTTGACAGCAACAACAGTATCATTTCTCCTACATTCCTTTTAGCAAACAATATAGTAAGATTTGTCCGTTCGATAGGAAACGCCGAATCTGAAAGCAACATCGAAACCCTCCATAAGATAGTTGACAACAATGCCGAAGCCATTGAGTTTTCTATGAGAGAGGGAGATTTTCAGAAATTTGGTGTTCCTTTAAAAGATATCCCATTAAAACCTAATATTCTCATCGCTTGTATAAAGCGACAGAATACAGTTATTCTTCCTAACGGTAATACAACCATAGAACTCGGTGACAGAGTAATTATCGTTACCACAAACGAAGGTCTTACTAAAATGGATGACATTCTTGCATAGGAGAATTTTATGAATTACAGAATGCTTGTTTATGTTATGGGCAGAATTCTTAGGGCTGAAGGGCTACTTATGATACTCCCGTTTATAATCTCGCTTGTTTACGGCGAAAAATCGGGATTTGCATTTGCGGTAGTCATTATTTCTCTTCTTCTTATTTCGACCATAATTTCAACAAACCCGCCCGAGAAAAGTTTTATGCGACCGAAAGACGGTTTCGCAGCAGTAGGCATAGCCTGGCTTTTACTCTCTTTCTTTGGTTGTCTGCCTTTTTATATAAGCGGTCAGATTCCCTCTTTTATCGACGCTTTCTTTGAAACCGTTTCGGGATTTACAACAACGGGGTCATCTATACTCACAGAGGTTGAATCTCTCGACAGAGGAATGGCCTTCTGGAGAAGCTTTACAAACTGGATCGGCGGAATGGGAATTCTCGTTTTCGTTCTCGCGATCTTACCTCAGTCTGATATGAAATCAACAAGAATGATGCATATAATGAGGGCGGAATCCCCGGGGCCCACAGTCGGAAAACTTGTTCCCAAATTAAAACAGACAGCGACCATAATGTATGCTATATATATAGTTCTTACAACTATCGAATTCATACTCCTGCTTGTCGGAGGAATGCCTTTCTTCGATAGTTTATGTCATTCCTTTGCAACAGCGGGAACAGGCGGATTTTCAATAAAGAATGCAGGCATTGCCGCTTACGGAAGCCCTTATATAGAAATAGTAATAACTGTTTTTATGATTCTTTTTTCAGTAAATTTCAACATATTCTATCTTATCATCACAGGCAATATTTTAAGAGCGATAAAGAGTGAGGAATTATGGGCGTTTTTAGGAATAATTGCGTTCTCGATAGCAACAATAACGATAAATGTTTCATCAATGTATGAATCAATAGGCGACGCAATAAGAGATTCTGCATTTTCTGTTGCAACGGTTATCTCAACAACGGGATTTGCAACGGCTGATTTTGACAAATGGCCTCCGTTTTCACAAGTTATTCTTGTTCTTCTTATGTTTATCGGCGGATGTGCAGGTTCTACCTGCGGCGGTCTTAAAATTTCAAGACTAATTCTTCTTATAAAGAATGGCCTTCGCGAGATAAAATATATCTTCCAGCCGAATTCCGTATATTCAATCCGCTTTGAAGGGAAACCCGTCGAAAAGGATACTGTAAGAAGCGTTACAAACTATTTCTTCATCTATATTGCATTATTCACTATTTTCCTTGTTGCAATTTCAGCGATAGAATCTGTTGACATAATAACAGCATTCACATCTGTTGCGGCAACATTCAATAATATAGGCCCTGGGCTTGGTATCGTCGGCCCTACGGGGAATTTCTCATCGTTCTCACCCTTAAGTAAATTCATCTTTTCTCTTGCTATGCTTACAGGAAGACTCGAACTTTTCCCGAT
>JAGAJQ010000224.1 GCA_017828955.1 Oscillospiraceae bacterium | reverse complement strand
TATGGCATTACCGATTTTTCACTCGGTATTCAGGAAATTGTCGGCGGGATAACTGTTTTCGGATTTCTGATGTTTCTTCGCATTGCCGATGATTTCAAGGATTATGAATCGGACAAGAGGCTTTTTCCCGACAGGGCTTTCCCAAGCGGAAAGGTTTATAAAAAAGACCTCAACACTGTTGTCGCTGTTGACCTTGCTGTTTTAACAATACTTAACGCCATATTTATGAATAACTTTTTATTCTATCTTTTTCTTATGGCTTATGGAATACTTATGTCGTTATGGTTTTTTCAGAAACATAAGATAAGCAAAAGTCTTCCCTTAGCACTCGTTACGCACAACCCTGTTCAGATGGTTTTAAATCTTTATATAATTTCATTCTGTTGTATAAAATATGACCTTTATCCTTTTACACTCACATCTTTTCTTGTTTTGATGACGCTTTATTTTCCTGCACTCATATGGGAAATTGCAAGAAAGATAAGAGCACCCAAAGACGAAACGGAATATACTACATATTCGAAACTTTTCGGGCATAAAAAATCGACAATATTTATTCTTATATTGACACTCGTTGATATTGTCACTAATCTTATTCTCGTGTATCGTCTTAATATGATAGGGTTTGTTATTCTCATAATAAATGTTGCGGTTATGACTATACAGTTTATTATGTTTATAAAAAATCCCGAAAGATTCAAACTTGTTACAAGAGTTGAGATATATACATACATCACGGAAGCGACTATGCTTCTCATCATCCCTGCCTATATGATTTTCGGAAGGATATGAATGATATTATTACGATAGAAAATTTTAAAGAACACAAAATTGGCAAAAAAGCAGAGCGTCTTTTTATAATGAAAGAAGAAGGGATAAATATTCCCCCGCTTTTTTGTGTCAATGAAATACCTGATGAAGAAAAACTCCTTTCTGTCCTCTCTGACGGCAAGGAGTTTTCGGTGCGTTCTTCTGCATTCTGCGAGGATTCATCTTCGCTTTCTTTTGCGGGACAGTTTGACAGTTTTTTATTTGTCAGAAAAGAAGATGTATTTAAAAAAATAAACGAGTGTTTTTTATCGGTAAAAAAAGAAAATGTTATTTCTTATTGCAGAGAAAATAAAATAAATCCCGATGATATAAAGATGTCGGTTATCGTTGAAGAGATGGTTGACGCTGAAAAATCGGGCGTTATATTTTCTGCTAATCCGCAGGGAATTTTAAACGAAACCGTTATCGTTTTGGGGAATGGCACGGGTGATAATGTTGTTGAAGAAAAAACGGATGTTACTACCTGTTACTTTAACAGAACGGACAGAAAATACTACACCGAAAAGACCGGCGAAAACCCTCCCTCTTTTACAGATGAACTGATAGAAAATCTTATAGCTTTAACAGAAAAAACCGAGAAGATTTTTGGCAAGTTCTGCGACATTGAATTTGCTGTAAAAAATGATGAGATTTTCATTTTACAATCAAGACCTATTACAACTCTTGACACCTCTTCTCACCTTATTCTCGATA
>JAGAJQ010000223.1 GCA_017828955.1 Oscillospiraceae bacterium | reverse complement strand
TTAACTTCTTCTGTATAAGGATCGAATTCTGTCTTAACATATGTGAATCCGTTGATTCTGGAGATAATGAACGCAGCGTCCTTTCCGAGACCGTTGAGGATAACACGGAGGGGCTTCTGACGAACCTTGTTTGCTTTTTCAGCAATACCGATAGCGCCTTCTGCAGCAGCGAATGATTCGTGTCCTGCGAGAAATGCGAAACATTCTGTTTCTTCTTCGAGAAGCATCTTTCCGAGGTTACCGTGTCCGAGACCTACTTTACGCTGGTCAGCAACTGAACCGGGGATGCAGAATGCCTGAAGACCGATACCGATTGCAGCAGCAGCGTCAGCAGCCTTTGTGCAGTTCTTCTTGATTGCGATTGCGCAACCTACTGTATATGCCCACTTTGCGTTTTCAAAGCAGATAGGCTGAATTCCTTCAACGAGCTTGTAGATATCAAGACCCTTTGCCTTGCAGATTTCAGCACATTCTTCGATAGAATTGATGCCGTATTCCTTGATGCAAGCAAGAATCTGTTTTTCTCTTCTGTCATAAGATTCAAATAAAGCCATTTTCAATTTCCTCCTTATTCTTTTCTGGGGTCAACGATCTTAACAGCGTCAGCAACACGACCATACTGGCCCTGAGCCTTTTCGAATGCTGTGTTAGCATCGTCTCCTGCCTTGATGAAGTCCATCATCTTGCCGAAGTTTACAAACTTGTAGCCGATGATTTCGTTTTCTTCATTAAGAGCAAGACCTGTTACATAACCGTCTGTCATTTCGAGGTAACGAGGACCCTTAGCGAGTGTACCGTACATTGTACCAACCTGTGAACGAAGGCCCTTACCAAGGTCTTCAAGGCCAGCGCCTACGGGGAGACCATCTTCTGAGAATGCACTCTGTGAACGGCCGTAAACTATCTGGAGGAAGAGTTCTCTCATAGCTGTGTTAATAGCGTCACAAACGAGGTCTGTGTTGAGAGCTTCGAGAACTGTTCTGCCGGGGAGAATTTCAGAAGCCATAGCTGCTGAGTGTGTCATACCTGAGCAACCGATTGTTTCAACGAGAGCTTCCTGAATGATACCTTCTTTAATGTTAAGTGAGAGTTTGCATGTTCCCTGCTGGGGCGCACACCAACCGATACCGTGTGTAAATCCGGAAATATCCTTGATTTCCTTAGCTTTTACCCATTTTGCTTCTTCGGGTATGGGCGCTGCTCCGTGTGCAACTCCCTGTGCGATAGGGCACATCTGTTCAACTTCATGTGAATAAGTCATATAAGTACTCCTTTCGGTTTTTCTATGTCGGGGTGTTTTCATCCCCACTACATACTCTAACATTATAACTTATTTTTTATCCTTTTGCAAGATATTTTTCGATTAAAGTTAAAATTTTAACTATGTTCACAATTTAGGTAATATATTGTAAAAATACCCGTCTTTAAAGAGATATGGGTTGTTGAAATATACAATATTCAACGTTTTATTTGACACTTTTCTTTTATAGTGGTATAATTTTTTGTATGGCGTTATTGTTTTACGCCCGATTTTTCGGAAAGGAATGATTTTATGGCACAGGATTTCAAAGAACTTGCCGAAAGACTCAAAGGTCTTCGCGATGCTTGTGGTTACACAGCTGAAGAAATGGCAGAGATGCTTAAAATCGATATTAAAACCTACACACAATACGAGGAGGACGGAAAGGATATTCCTATAAGCGTTCTCTATGAAGTTGCAAATAAATGCGGAGTTGACTTCGCTGAAATAGTTACAGGAGTCGGCGCCAAACTCAATACATATCAAGTCGTCAGAAGGGGGCACGGCAAAAGCATTGACCGTTTCGACGGTTACCGCTTTAAAGACCTTGCTTTCAGATACAGTCACAAGGTTATGCAGCCGTTGCTCGTTACACTCGACCCTACCGATGAAACCCCCGATCTTGTATCTCACGCGGGGCAGGAATTCAATTTAGTATTAAAAGGAACGGTAGCCGTTATATTCGAAAACAACGAAATCATACTCAACGAAGGCGACAGCATATATTTCAATCCAACATATCCTCACGGACAGAAATGTGTCGGCGATGAAAAAGCAAGATTTCTTACGGTTATCGCAGAATAGCAAGGAGAATAATAGGAAATGTTACTTGACAGATATCTTCCCCGTATTGAATTTGACTCATACGAGGATTTTAAGAAAAACTATACAGTAAACACACCCGATGATTTCAACTTTGCCTATGATATAGTTGACGAATGGGCAAAGGAAGACAAGGAAAAGAAAGCTCTTGTATGGTGTGATGACAATGGCGGAGAGGTTACTCTCACATTCGAAGAAATAAGAAAACTTTCAAACAAGGCGGCAAACTATTTCAAATCAATAGGTCTTAAAAAAGGCTCGGTTGCTCTTCTTATTTTAAGACAGCGTTGGGAATACTGGGTTATCGTTACAGCTTTAATGAAGCTTGGTGTAATCTTTATCCCTGCAACATTGCAGCTTACTAAAAAAGACATCGCATACAGAGCAAATGCTGCAGGTGTTGAAATGATCATCTGTATCGACGACGATTATGTTGTCGGACAGGTTGAGGCTGCTCTTCCCGAGATGGACAATATAAGAAAAATCGGTCTTGTAAACGGAAACAGAGATGGCTGGTTCAACTTCCATGATGAAATAAAGGATTTTTCTGATGAATTCGTTCGTCCCGATGACGACCAGAAAACATACGGCAAGGATATTATGCAGATTTATTTCACATCGGGAACAACAGGTATGCCCAAGATGGTATGTCACAACTATCTTCACCCATTAGGACACATTGTTACAGCGAAATACTGGCATATGGTTCAGGACGGAAAGCTTCATATGACAAACTCTGACTCAGGCTGGGCGAAGTTCGGCTGGGGAAAGATTTACGGTCAGTGGATATGCGGTGCGGTTATATTCGCCTATGACGCTGAAAAGTTCACTGCCTCGAATATGCTTGCGATGATTGAAAAATACAAAATCACAACTTTCTGCGTTCCCCCTACTATCTATCGTTTTATGCTTCAGGAAGATGTCAAGAAATACGACCTCTCTTCTGTTGAACACTGGACAACAGCAGGCGAACCTCTTAGCGCTGAAGTTGTAAACAAGTGGGAAGAACTCACAGGTCATAAAATCGCCTCGGGCTTCGGTCAGACAGAAGGAACTGTTCTTATCGCTGAATTCCCCTGGTTTGAAAAGCGTCCCGGGTCACTCGGAAAGCCCTCACCTATCTATAACATTCAGCTTCTCAACGCTGACGGAATGGAATGTGAAAGCGGTGAAGAAGGCGAAATCGTTATAAAAGATGTTGACACAAATCCGCCCGTTGGTCTTTTTGTAGGATACTACAAGGACGAAGAACAGACAAAGAACGCTTTGGGTTCGGGTATCTACAACCTCAAAGACGTTGCATGGAGAGACAATGACGGCTATTTATGGTTTGTAGGAAGACACGATGATGTTATCAAATGTTCGGGATACAGAATAGGGCCTTTCGAAGTTGAAAGTGCTTTAAACGAACACCCTGCAGTTGTTGAAAGTGCGATAACAGCAGCACCCGATCCGATAAGAGGTCAGGTTGTTAAGGCGACAGTAAAACTTGCCGAAGGATACACCCCCTCTCCCGAACTTATAAAGGAACTTCAGAATCACGTTAAGAAGCTTACAGCACCTTATAAATATCCGAGAATAGTTGAGTTTGTCGACGAACTCCCCAAGACCGTCGGAGGAAAAATAAAGCGTGCTTCAATAAGACACGAAGATTCCAACAAGTAATAAAAAACATCCACTCATAAAGAGTGGATGTTTTTGTTTTTATTATTCGTATCTTAAAGCTTCGATAGGGTCGAGTTTTGCGGCTTTGTTTGCGGGATAGTATCCGAAGAAGATACCTATCGCCATTGAGAATGTAACCGCAATGAATATCGAAAGAAGACTGGGAGGAACAACTTCTCCTACCGCAATACCTATTATGTTACCCGTTAAAACTCCGAAAATAATTCCTATTATACCGCCTATAAGACAAATGATAACAGATTCAACGATGAACTGCATACGGATCGCACTGTTAGGAGCACCGAGTGCTTTTCTTACGCCGATTTCACGTGTACGTTCTGTAACGGAAACGAGCATAATGTTCATAACGCCGATACCGCCTACCATAAGTGAGATACCTGCGATAATTGTTATAACAAGTTCAACTGTTCCTAAGATATCGTTAAGCATATCGATAGCCTGTTCTGCTGCAAGACCGCCTACTTCAACAAATTCATTATTTCTGAAATATGTTGTGTTGTAATACTTGATAACATCGTTGAGAAGAGTCTGCTGGTCTTCGCCTTCTTCAGAATAAACGATGATGTTTGTGTATGAGTCGTCAGCACCTAAAATCTTATTTACAGTTGTATGAGGAATGACTGTCTGTGTCTGGATATCTTCACCTACGGCACTTACCATTCCCGACATCATAGCGCTTACCTTATATTCAAAGATACCTATTATAACGAAAGAATGTGTATCGCCATTTGATACTTTGACATCTATTGTCTTTCCTAAAGCGTCACCATCGGGATAGAGATAATCTGCAAGTTTATCTGTTATGAGGATAACGTTTCTTGCGTTATCGATATCGTCTGCCCTGAAATCGCGGCCCTCCATCAGCGTCAGCGTTCTCGGCTGAGAGTCAACGGCGTCGATACTCATTCCGTTTACAGAAACGGCATATTCGTTCTTTCCGCTTTTTACTGTTCCGTAATCGAGGAAATTCTGAATAAGAACATATTTTACTCTGCCTGAGAAATAGTCTTTAAGTTCTTCTACGTTTTCGGTTGTGAAGAGAGTTTCTTCTGACGGAATGAAGTAAGCAGAATCGTCAGCGTCTTCTTTCCACTGAAAATAGAGTGTGAGAGCGTTTGTCGTTCCCATATCGGCGATTGTATTGTTTACACTCTGCATAAGAATATCGCCGAGAGTTGTTATCATAATAACCGAGCTGATGCCTATTATGATACCGAGCATTGTAAGGAATGCACGCATTTTATTCGCCTTGAGGCTCTGTAATGCGAGAAGTATATTTTCGCCTAAATTCATTCCGCATCAGCCCCCTTTTTCATAATTTCTTCGCTTACTATAAGTCCGTCCTTCATTGTGAGGATACGGTCTGTTTCAGCGGCAAGTTCGGGGTTATGGGTTATAAGAACAATAGTTTTGCCCTGTTCTTTATGAAGCTTATGGAAAAGATCCATAACAAGTCGTCCTGTTGCACTGTCGAGTGCACCTGTAGGTTCGTCGGCAAGAATAATCGAAGGATTATTCGCCATCGCTCTTGCAATAGCAACACGCTGTTTCTGACCGCCCGAAAGTTCGTTGGGCATATGTGTCATACGGTCTGACATTTCGACAAGGTCTAAAAGTTCTTTTGCTCTTCTTGTACGCTCAGCCTTCGAAATTCCCGAATAGAGCATAGGAAGTTCGACATTTTTAAGCGCCGATGTTCTCGAGATAAGGTT
>JAGAJQ010000222.1 GCA_017828955.1 Oscillospiraceae bacterium | reverse complement strand
CAATAAAGGATAACGACTTAGAAGCAGAATTATATATTTTGGGACATTCTTTGGATGCTACGGACGGTGATATTATTAAGGAATTAATGATGTTTCCTAAAATAAAAACAACAATATATTATCACAGTACAGAAGCTTATGGCAAACAAATTGCTTGCCTTGTAAAAATACTTGGGCAAGACAATTTGATTGAAATGGTTCACGAAGAACCCCCAAAAATTGTTTTTAAGGAACAAAAAGCCCTTTCGCCATTTATTCTTCCAAGAACTCCGATATCAGTTTAAGAAAATTATTTTTGAGTCGGATTTTATACTATTAGCTTGTATATATCCTGCAGGCAGTTCAAGCATAGGGCGATTTTTCCAGAATAATCGAATAAAATGGTTAGGTTTTACATTTTCGTATATTTTATAAATAAAACCTTCTTTATCAAAAACGATTATATCGATGGGTTCAGACATAAAAAACATATGAACACTGTCAACGGCAGGAAAGAAAAGCCCAAAATCAATATTTTTCTTGCCAATAAGACCAATAGTTTGAGACATAACAGTTTTGGCAATCTTGATATCAATATCCTTGAGTTCTGAATTAACTTTAATTTTCATAGAATATAACGTCCTTTCAGTAGTTTCTTTATTTATAACACAAACATTTTTATTTTTTAAAAATAAAAATGTTATAAACAAGGAAAATTTACAGAGAGGATGATTTTTTTGAGTATAAATGAGCTTTTTTTAGTCATTGACACTTTTTTAAAAAATAAAAATTTTGAATTTGGAGTAAAAATAGTTTTGGCTGCCCTATTTATCATCTCCTTTTTTCTCTTGTTTTTTTCATTTTTAAAATATTATAAGTTAGATAGAAAGAGAAATCTGCTTATCGAAAGAAAATTCAAACAAGAAGAATCTGTTCAAAAATTGTACGAAGATGCAAAAAAACAAGATATTAAGGCTTACTCCAACGAAAATACTATAAAAATGATATTTCGTCATTCTAAAACAGACCCTCTGGTTGCCTTTGCAATGCTGTTTATTTTGATTCCGGCAACGGCAGGGGTAATTCTATGGTTAAACACAGAAAAGCTTACAGAACGCATTCTCGTGGCTCTGGGAGTGATTGTAATTGATTATGTTATATATAAGATAGCTTATCTTATCAATACTCTTTCATTCAGACAGGAGTTAATAGACCTTCTTACAACATTTATCAATACTGCAAAATTAAAAAGAGGCAAACTTGCTCCAACATTGGAAATTATAGTAGGGAATATGCCTCAACCATTCAATTCGTGGTTTTTAAAATTTGAAAATTTCCAAAACAGTAAAAAAGATTATCTTTCATCGGTTCGTTCTCGCTGCGGAGATATTTATTATAAGGATTTTATTGATATTCTTACGGTACACAGTATTGCAGACCAACAACTTGATTACTCCTTACAAACTCTTCAGGAAGAAATGATACTTGCCAACCAAGAAAAAAAGAAATATTTATCATCTATTGTCGGATCATTAATTGCTATGATCATTACTTTAATTTTTACAATCTTTTTTGCAATTATCGCTGATAATGTAATAAAACTTGTATTGACAGGCTGTGTGGTTATTCAGATAGGTCTTATCTGTATGGCGGTTCCAAGATGGTAAAAAAGGAGGAAAAATATGAATTATTCAATGATGTATCTGGGAATAATGCTTCTGATTTATGCAATTATCTTCGTTAATGTCATTTTTTTGATGATTGACGCAACAAAATTCTTTGTAAAATTATCAGATGCAATAAATCCTAAACAAGATATAGGGTTTAAGTTTATCTGGTGCGGAAACCCAATGAAAATACATACAAATGCTATTTATTACGGTTACAAATTTACTTTTGGGCTGGCCGCAGCTTTAATAGGCTTTCTGATTTTACAGGGCATTTATATTAAAATCATTGTTTCAACTGTACTTTTTCTTGTTTTTTATAATGTTCCAAACGTTATTTTGTACATCAATAAGAAAAAGCGAGAAAACGAATTATCCTCGGCAATTCCGTTATACTTGAATGCGATTACAAACTACAATCCTTATGATTTTCCGTCTTTTGAATTATATGTCAATCAAACCATTAACCTTGCTTCAGGCATTTTAAGAAAAGAAATTGCACATTTTCTTTCGTCATATCTTGATTCTCAGGATTTTGAACTTGAAATCAAAACAATGACAAAGCGATTAAATTGTCAGAATGGTGTATCTCTTGAATTAAAATTCCGAGAATTGTATTATCAGGGTGTATATCAGCCAATCAATCACGTTCTTTTATCCAGTCAGAGAGACGCTCTTTCTTATGATAAAAACAATATTTTTATCTCAATTTGTCTGAACGTAAGCATTATTTTGACTTTTGCAGTATTATTGATTGCAAATTTTAAATTTTAAAAAATAAAAAAGTCCTCATTACGAGGACTTTTTCTTTTGTCAGATAATTCTTTCTGCAAGTTTACTTCTTCTCTTGCAGCTCTCAATGTTTTTTACACCGTATTCACAGGTTTTTTCTGTTCCAAACAAGTGTATTTTCTTTTTTGCTCTGGTAACACCTGTATAAAGGAGATTTTTACTGAGAGATTTATGTTCTTTGCAAAGAGGCATCAAGACGATTGGATATTCTGAACCTTGCGACTTATGAATGGTTAAAGCATAAGCAAGGTCAAGCTGCATAATTTCTTCTCTTCCAACAAACTCGATTTCATTGTCGTTATCAAAAAGAACAACAATTTTTTCAGAAATGTCGTGAGAAATGCTTTTGATGTAGCCCGTATCTCCATTAAAACAATTCTTTTCATAATTGTTTTTCATCTGGATTACCTTATCGCCTACACGAAAACAACAAAAACTCTTGTCACCAAAGTAATACTTTATTTCGGAATCCTTACCCTTATAAGGATTAACAAGGTCCTGAATAAGCATATTAAGGTTTCTTGATCCACAAGCTGTTTTCTTACGCATAGGAGTAAGAACTTGTACTGTATCAGTAGATTCTCCATTTGCAAGCAAATCTGCATAAGCACTTGTAATGGCATTTGCAATTTCTTCATCCACTTCATAAAGGCTATCAAGTGTGAAGTCTGAGTTATTAAAAACAGGCATTTCGCATTCGTTAATCTTATACGCATTGGAAACGATAGGGGAATCCGCAGCCTGTCTGAAAACCTCTGTAAGTCTTACAGTAGGAACGACTTCAGAGTTGATAATGTCAGCGAGAACGTTGCCGGGGCCGACAGACGGAAGTTGATTTACATCGCCAACAAGAATAAGTCTTGTGTAGGGGCTTAATGCATTAAGAAGCATTTTAAGAAGTTCAATATCTACCATTGAAAATTCATCAATGATAATTACATCAGCTTCAATAGGATTTTTTTCATTTCTGAGAGCCTGAAGTGATTCTCCAACAGGTTTGAATTCAAGCATTCTGTGGATTGTACTTGCAAGCTGACCGGTTGCTTCTTCCATTCTTTTGGAGGCTTTTCCAGTAGGAGCTGCACACAACAGTTTTGTCTTTGGATCATTATAATAAAACCCTTTAATAATACCGTTTACACTCGAAGTCTTGCCAGTTCCGGGGCCGCCTGTAAGCACCATTACTTTCTTTTGCATTGCAGTTTTTATGGCAAGTTCTTGATGTTTAGCATACTTGACACCTGTTTCTTTCTGAACAGCTTCAAATATCTCTTCCGGGGTATGTTTAATTTCATATTCGGAGAT
>JAGAJQ010000221.1 GCA_017828955.1 Oscillospiraceae bacterium | reverse complement strand
CCGTAAGTATTTCAAAGAGATATCCCATAACGGCGAAAAGCAGGTTATTCATATAACAATCGCAAAAAAACTCAGTATGGCGTATAAAAATGCCGTTGACGGCTCAAAGGGAATGGAATATATCCATATTGTAGATTCAGGTTCCGCATCACACGGAATGGGACTTTTCACCCTCGCTGCCGCTGATTTTGCAAGCCGTATGACCAATGCCGAAAGCATTATCAAAGAACTTAATAAGATTAAGGGAAAGATAAGTTGCAGCTTTATTTTAAGGTCAACATTCCATCTTGCAAACAACAGAAGACTCAATCAGTTTGTTTCAAATATGCTGATATTCTTCAAGATAAAGCCTATAATAAGAATAGATAACGACGACCTTCGCGTAAAAGGATTATACATAGGAAACCGTGAATCCTATGCAAGAAAATTCGTGAGAAGTGCGCTGAGGTCAAAAAAGAATATTTCAGGGGATATCCTCTTTATTTCCGTTGCGGGATGTTCCGATGACATCCAGCAGATTGTCTATGACGAAGCAACAAAAATCATCCCCTGGAAAAAAATCTTCGTCGCCGACACCTCAGCAACCTGTTTATGCAACATAGGCGCACATAGTATAGGCATTATGTTCTGCAAAAAATAGGGTTAAAACGAAAAATCTTGCTTGTCTTTCGTTGTCAACACTCCTAGCAGTACACTCGTACAGCGTCGTCGCGTTTCCTAGAAATCCAAGCAATCTTTTTGGTTTTAAAAATCCAAGCGATTTTTATTTACCGCAGTTTTAAATTTGCCACCGCGGGCTCCGCGGTCGTTTGCCTAGAACTAAGCACAGTCTTTTTGTTTATCGTAGTTTGATATTCAATAAAAAAGGACAACCTTTCGGTTGCCCTTTTTTTATATCTTTCTTTTATGATAACTATTGAAATCAAACTTGATTTCATCGCATATGAATTCGAGCATTTCTTCGGTCGCACCGAGAAGTGAGAGTTTTGTTTCCTCGTCAACTTCCATCGGAATGTCGGCGGGATAACGGCTTTCAATGTAGTATCTGTTGAGTGCCGAACTTTTTTCGAGCCAGTTTTCAAAAGTCCTGTCCGTCATAATGGCCTGCTTGCAGAGCCAGGTCAGGTTATGACCGTCAAAAAGTCTGCGGTTTTTATATAAAAGATACCCTTTAAGCGCTTTTTCGATACATTGCTGACAATGAAACGCAGTAAGGCAGTTGCAGTTCTTATCTTTTACAAGATGTTTCGCCGCGATATAATCAAGCCTTGCGTGATAAAGCCAGTCGTAGTAACGCTTGCTGTCTGATCTGTTTGATGATGACCTACCCATAGAGTTTATCACCGCTTTCGTAGACTTTGTGTGCAAAGGTTCCGTAATCGTCGATGAGTTTTTCCCATACAGACTTGTTGTATACGATAATGTCGAAAGGTATTTCGCAGTCGGTTTCCATATAGATTTTTTCTTCAACATCAGAAACCTTCTTTACATCGTTTACAACAATGAGGAGTTTGAATGCTGTGAGTTCCTGTTTTAAATTCTGTTTGTATGTTGCGAGGTAGATTTCGGCAGGCGCGCAGAGTTCAACAACCCTTTCGGCAACTGCATTTATGATTTTGTTGTTTTTCATCTATATCAACGCTCCTTTTTATTGTGTGCGGAATTGGTATCTCTTCGGCAGAGGTCTGAAATATAGCCGAAAAGGAATGTTGCCGCACTGTTGAGATAAATAGTTGTTTCGTTTGTTGAATGAGAATGTTCAAGGTCAAGATGACATTTCGCAGGCGGCGTTCCATAGGGGATGAGCCACTGTGAATATTCATCACTTCTGTTTTTATCGGGCCCCGTAACAACCATTCCGGGAATTGCTTCTGTGTTGTTGTCGGCAATGGTCGGTCTGAAATGAGGTTTTCTTACAGAGTTGCTTCCCTGACCTGTTATATATGAAAGCGAGAGGGGATTATTTCCGAGGATATAATTTATATGCCCTAAGATTTCTGTTAAGAATTCGTCTCTGCCCTCAAGGATATTTGCTGAAATCACAGTCATTGCGTTTGTAAGT